>QHZC01000241.1 GCA_003224515.1 Acidobacteriota bacterium | reverse complement strand
GCGAGCGCGCATGTGCAGGCGAATCTGTCCGGCGTCGACCTTCGGAAAGAAATCGCGGCCGAGAACGCCGCCGATCAAGACGGAGAAAACGCAGAAGGCCAGGAAACATTCGGTGAAGAGTTTGGGCGACCGCAGGGCGGCACCCAAGGCTCCGCGGTAGCCTTCGCGGAATGTTTCGAAACTCCGCTCAAAGCCCTGTTGATAGCGGCGCAAGAAACCCATCCTTTCGCCGACGTGCTCATCGGCGTGATATTCGTCCTCCGAGCTGAGGAGATACATGGCCAGGGTCGGCACGATGGTGCGCGACCACATGTAGGAAGCCAGCATCGCGAAGCTTACCGCTTCGGCCAGTGGAACGAACAGGAATTTAGCCACGCCGGAAAGAAAAAACATGGGAATGAAGACGATACAAATGCACAGCGTGGAAACAAAAGCGGGCACGGCAATTTGTTGCGCGCCATCGAGGATCGCCTGGACCGTTTCTTTGCCCATCGCCAGGTTGCGATTGATGTTCTCGATTTCAACGGTGGCGTCATCGACGAGGATACCGACAGCGAGCGCTAGGCCGCCCAAGGTCATGATGTTGATGGTCTGGCCGAGGGCGCTGAGACAAAGGATGCTGACGAGAATGGACAAAGGAATAGAGACGGCAATGATCAGGGTGCTTTTCCAGTTTCCGAGGAAGAGCAGAATCATGACGGCAGTGAGGCAGGCGGCGATGATCGCTTCGCGAATGACACCCTGGATGGAAGCGCGGACATAGAGCGACTGGTCGAAAAAGGTGGAGATGTGCAGGCCTTCGGGAACCGAGGCTTTGTTGTACTCCAGCATCTGCTTGACGCGATCAACGATATCGATGGTTGAAGCGGTTCCAGTCTTGTAGATACTCATGAGTACGCCGCGCTGTCCGTTGGAGAGAACGATATTGGTCTGCGGGGAAAAGCCGTCGCGCACGTGAGCGACTTCGCGCATGTAGATCGTCGCGCCATCGACGGTCTTGACCGGGAGATCGTTAAGTTCCTCGATGGTTTGCGGGCTGCCATTCATCTTCACGTTGTACTCAAGGGTGCCGAGCTTTGCAGTGCCGGTCGGGAGAATCAGGTTTTGCGCACTGACGGCGTTGACGATATCAACGGCAGAAAGCCCCTTAGCCTGTAGTGATGTTGCATTGATATCGACGCTGATGACGCGCTGTTTGCCACCGTAGGGGAAGGGTGTGGCAGCACCCGGCACGGTCGCAAGCTGCGTGCGGATAAAATAGTTGCCGAAATCGAAAAGCTGCTGCTCGCTGAGCGTATCGCTGGTCAGGCCGATCTGGATGACCGGCACGGTCGACGCCGAATAGATGATCACCAACGGCGGCGTGGTTCCCGGCGGGAGGAATCGCAAAAAGGTTTGCGAAATGGCGGCCGTCTGCGCCAGGGCCGTCTGAATATTGGCGCCCGGTTGAAAGAAAACTTTGATGACCGCGATGCCTGACAAGGATTGTGATTCGATGTGCTCAACGTCGCTCACTAAGGTCGTGACGCCGCGCTCGACGTTGGAAGTGATGCGCTGCTCCATCTCCTGAGGTTCGAGACCGTTGTAAGTCCAGACCAGAGAAATGACCGGAATGTTGATATCGGGAAAAATGTCGACAGGCGTGCGCAGGAGTACCACCGGCGTCAGCAGAATGATGGCGAGTGCCATCACCACAAACGTGTATGGCCTCCGTAGCGCTAATCGGACAATCCACATAAAGTCTTAGTTCGCTCCGTCATACCGGCGGCGCTCGATGGTTACGCTCATCGAACGCCGATTCAACTTAGATTCCTGAGAGCGTTTGTTTGGGTACGTCCCCGATGGGCCGCGGACGATTCGAGCATCTATCTACTTTGTGACCATCCGGCCTGGATCGGAGGGAAACGTGTACAGCCAAATCGCAATAGGACTTCGCCCGGGTTAAGTCTCCCTCCTCATATCAGTTAGGGCTATCGAAGGGCTTTTGCTCCCCATGTTTCCATGCCCATTCGATGCGGACATTCTGACACAAGGCACATGGATGGCTCCATCCAAATTGGACGGCGATCCACGACGAAAGCGATGGCCTCCGGTCGAGGAAGAGTTCGCGGCCCGGCAGGCGCTATTGCTACTCGCGGAAGATGAAGTTCAGCCGAACGCCCGAGACTTCGACGAGATCGCCGTCGTTGAGGCGCACGGGGCCGGAGATGGAAGTGCCGTTGATTTTGGGCACTTTGTCGCCGGGACCGAGGTAGTAGCCATCATCGCGCTGATTGATCTGCGCGGCCATCTGAGGTTTGAACCAGCCCATGAGGCGAACGGTGGCCATCGAGGATTTTCCGATAACCGTGAGTTTGTTGGTCAGAACATACTCTTTCTGGTCGGTCTGGCCATTGAGAACGACAAGTGTCGGGACTTTCATGCGAGCTGAGGCAAACTGCATGGATTCGCCCATGGCGGCGGCTTGCTGGAGCATCTGACGGCGTTCCTTGGTGTCAAGCACCATCGTTTCGTCGATGCGCGGGGCGGCGGCTTTGCGGCCGGAGTCCCAGGGCACCGGGGCATCGCCGCTGGTATCGACCTTGATTTTGTGTTTGCCGATATGGATGTTGTCGCCGTCGTGCAGAGTGGCGCGCTCGACACGGAGATCGTTCACAAAAGTGCCGTTGAGGCTGTCGAGGTCTTCAATGACCATGCGGCCAGCCTCAAAATAGATTTTCGCGTGATAGTTGGATACCGCGAGGTTATCGACGGGCAAATCGTTGTCCGGGGAGCGACCGATGGTTACAGGCCGGCTGCCCACGGGAACCTCTTTCACGATTTTGTTGTCAAACATGAGGCTGAGCTTCGGCATCTCAATTTCCTCCAGCGCTACCATTTGAACCTAGAATTTTGCGAGTCCCACGACGCAACCACGAAAACCATCCCTTGGAATCCTTTTCGAGCCGCATAGTCACTACTGTGATGTTGTCCGGGCCGCCGCGCTCATTGGCGAGGGCGATGAGTTTTTCGGCCGCCCGGCCCGGATCGGTTTCCGCCTGGAGCGTTCCCGCGATTTCGGGCTCTGTGACCGTGCGCGTCAATCCATCGGAGCAGGGCAGCAGAACATCCCGGGGGAAAAGTGTGTGTTCCTCAGCGTCTACTTCGATTACCGATTGTGCGCCAAGCGCGCGCAGCAGAACATTTTGCATGTTGCTTTCTTCGGCCTCGGCGGTGGTCAAAATGCCGCGCCGCACCTGTTCGGCCACGAGAGAATGATCCCGTGTGAGCTGAAGCAGGCTGCCGCTGCGGAGCAGGTAGGCGCGGCTGTCACCGACGTGAGCAATGCTGAGTTTCGGGCCATCAATCCACACCGCCGTCAGAGTCGCGCCCATGCCGTGATGATCAGGATTCTTTTCCGCGGACTTGAAAATGGCCCTGTTGGCCAAATGGACGGCCGTAGTAAGGTGTTTTGTGCGGGCGCTCCAATTGGGCTGTATTGCTCCGATGACCTGGGCCGCAGGATTGGTCTCGGCGTCGAGGCAGTGTTTTACGACGGTTTCAACCGCCATGGCGCTGGCGATTTCACCGTGGGCTTCGCCCCCCATGCCGTCGGAAAGCACGAAGAGATTCAGCGGCTCAACGATCTTGTAGCAATCTTCGTTATTTGCACGCACGCGACCCACATCGGTCACGCCGCCACTCGCGATTCGCACACGAACTCCCATCCCCGCCCTGAGATTATATCCCTGCCCACACTTGTACCTAGAAACTCAGTTCTCACGCTAACAGAGCCCCACGGCCTGCGAAAGGCTTTGAACCCTACTGATTACTCGCTCTTTCGCAACATGCGGGCTCCAGAAGTGACGCGGCCTGTTTGGCTTATGGACGATCGCAAGTGTTGGCAGGCACACTTTCTGTGCCTGCCGTACGAGCCTTTCGTTATACTTTTTGATCGGCCTGTAGCGCCCGGGCTCTGCGGCTCATCGCCCTTTTTCCATGGCTGGAATCAAAAAATCGCTGCCCAAGCGGGCCCCGAGAGCCGGAAACAAGGGGCTCAGCGCGACCAAGCGTGAACTTGAAGAACTGAACCGCGTTGCGGGTTCAACCGTGGAGTGGCGCGGGGCGACGCTCCTGGAGCGGGTTTGGGGAAGCGGTGATCTCACTCATCGCCCTATAATAATGTACTGGTATTCGCGCTACATGACGCTCATGGTGGACTATGGCTTGGATGCGGGGCTCACCGGAAAATTGCCCGCGGGAGTGACGGATCACGCGATCGGCTGAAGGAAAATTCATTCCGGACCTCTGTAACTCTGCTGACCATTGCTTTTTCTCGAATGGCCCCGACATACCAAGAGAAATTCCCCTGCGAGCCAAGAGATGAATTGCGCGAGACTCCTGGAGTTGGTCCGTGGTTCGCTTTCGTCGGCGTGAGGTTCTACAATTCCACTCATGTTCATGTGCCGTCGCGACCCCGCGCTCTTTTTTGCCTGCCTCGTTGCCAGCGTGTTTGCGCACGGGGCTAGTGCCCAGCAGCCAGTGCCGGCGGCTTCCGGGGCCCGGATGCTGTTGCTGCCGCGGCGAATTGTTTCGGGCGAGCGCGCAACGCTCGCCGTGCTGGACGTGAACGGCCGGCTGACTCCGGGTGTTGCGGTGATTTTCTCGAACGGGGACCGGCTCACCACCGATGCCACGGGCAGGGCACTTTTTGTGGCGCCGCTCGATCGCGGCGTGATTTTCGGCTCGATTCGAGGGCGCACGGGGCGAGTCGCCACCGTAATTCTGTCACCGGGCGAGGCGGCGTCGGCCTCCATCGAAGTTTCATCCGCGCCACGAGTGGCCTCGTTGACAGACCGCTTCGAAATTTTTGGGAGAAGTTTCTGCGGCGATGCCGACGCCAATCAAGTAACGATCGCGGGGCAGCCTGCGATCGTGCTTGCGTCTTCGCCAACTGCGCTGGTGGTGCTTCCTCCCCTGGACCTGCAACCCGGTAGCGCGGCCGTGGAGGTTTCCTGCGCGAGACGCCCGTCGCCGCCGTTTTCCATCACTTTTGTCGGGCTCGAACTCGAAGCCAACTCCTCGCCATTGAAACCGGGCGAGCACCGAACGCTTACGGTTCGCGTACGCGGGACGATGGCGAAGATTGCGCTCGAGGCGCGGAACCTCGCGCCGGAAATCGCGGAACTTGCCGGGAGCAATCCGGTGCACGTCTCCAGCACTGGAGGCGCGGAGAATCTCGCTCGGTTTGAAGTGGTTGGGCGAAAGAACGGCAGCTTCCTGATTTCGATCCGGCTGGTGCCTTGGCTTGGCCCACCCCGATAAGCAACGGGGGAACTCGCGCTCGGCAGTGCGGCGTGTGCTACATTTCTTCCTAGTTACAGACTCGTTTATCGATGAGGGTTGCAATGGATCTTCGACTGGGATTTGGTCTTGCTATAGGGCTAGGGATTGGAGTGCTAGTGGGGTGGCTTCTAGCACTCCGGCGCGCGAATCTCCTCCAAACTGAATCAGCCGGGCTGGCCGCTCAACTTGGTGAAGTTCGTAACCAGCGAGACTCCACCAAGACAGAGATGGACCGCTTACGAAAAGAACTGGCCGCGGAACAGACAGCGCGGGCGCGCGAAGAAAGCGATGCCAAGAATCAGCGGGAGAACTTAGAGGAACAACGGCGTCTTCTCGATGCTGCCGAAGCAAAATTGAAGGATGCCTTCAATTCGTTGGCGGGCCGGGCTCTAAACGAAAATAATCAACAATTCCTCCGGCTGGCCGGGATTAGTTTTGAGACCATCCGGGAGGAAGCCACCGGTGACCTCGAAAGGCGGAAGACCGCGATCGATGGTTTGGTGCAACCGCTGAAAGAAGTTCTCAACAAGCTTGAAGGCAAATTAGATCTGATGGAAAACTCGCGTACATCCAGTTACACCGAACTTCGCACTCAGGTTCAGGGATTGCTAGACACCGGCGAAGTCTTGCGGCAGGAGACGGGCAACTTGGTAAACGTCTTACGGCAGCCGCAGGTCAAAGGCCGCTGGGGAGAATTGACACTGAGGCGAGCCGTTGAGTTGGCAGGAATGTCGCCTCATTGTGATTTTCGCGAGCAAGTGACGCAACAAACCGACGAAGGCAACAAGCTGCGTCCTGATCTTGTTGTCAATCTGCCCGGAAATTCCAGCATCGTCGTAGATTCTAAGGTTCCTTTCGAAGGATTCTACAAGATTGCGACGGCAAAATCTGAGGTTGAGCGCCGCGAAGGACTTTCGGATCACGCCAGATTGGTTCGAGACCGCGTCGGCCAGCTGTCATCGAAGGAATACTGGAAGCAGTTCGAGCTTGCGCCAAAGTTTGTCGTAATGTTTCTCCCCAGCGAAGCTTTTTTTAGCGCTGCTCTGGAACAAGACCCAACCTTATTGGAAGAGGCAGCAAAGAAGAGAGTGCTGCTCGCCAGCCCAACGAACCTGATTGCGCTGCTCGGTGCGGTTGCCGCTGTTTGGCGACAAGACCAAATCGCAAAGAGCGCTCAAGAAATCAG
>QHZC01000236.1 GCA_003224515.1 Acidobacteriota bacterium | reverse complement strand
GTTAACTGCGGCAAAATGCTTGTCTGCGTTCTTTCCTTGCCCGCCGATTCCTGAGCGGATCACTGAAATCGCCAATAAAAACGGCCCTTTTGCTCATCTGCAGTCCTCTCGGGCAAGGAGTTCAATCGCCCGACAAACGCACCGTCATGTGTATATACGAATCATCACTTGCGCTCAAATCTTACCGGCTGCGTCTCCAAATGCCCTAGAAATGCCATATTTACTGTGGCTGGAACCCCACCACAACCTATTGCGATCCGCCTTGACAATCGCACAGGCGTGTTGTATATACGAATCATGCCGAGCCTCCAGTCCTACGCCGTGCGCGGCAACCACTACTGGCGCATCGTCGAGTCCTATCGCGATAAGCACGGCCATCCCCGCCTCCGCGTCCTGCGTCATCTCGGCACCGCCGACAAACTCCTCCAGCTCCTCTCCCAAGCTCCGGGACGGCCCCTGTGCGCTGAAGAGCGGGATTTCGGTGCCACTGCGGCCCTCTGGGACCTGGCCCAACAACTCGACTTAGTGCGCACCACCGACGCCCAGGCCCCCAAACGAAAGCAAGGACCTTCGGTGGGCGAGTACCTGCTTCTCGCCACCCTGAACCGCGCCCTGGCCCCCACCAGCAAACGCCAACTCGCCGCCTGGTATCGGAATACCATCTTGGTCCGGCTGCTTCCGCTGCCCCCGGCCGCTTTGCGCAGCCAGCGCTTCTGGGATCACCTGCACACTCTGGACGCTGCCCAGCTGGCGCGGATCGAAGAAGATCTCACGCGGCGACTGGTGGAAGAATGGGGAGTGGGTCTGGAAGCGCTGTTTTACGACACCACCCACTTCGACACGTTCCTTTCCTCGGAGAACCCCGCGAAACTGGCCAAGCGCGGACACGCCAAGAGCAAACGCACCGATCTACGCATCGTGGGCCTGGCCCTGCTGGTTTCCTGGGATTTTCATATTCCTCTCTTCTCCCAGATCTACGAGGGCAACCAGAACGACTCGGTCACCTTCAGCGGGGTTCTGGATGATCTGGTCGCTCGCTACCAGATGTTCCGCGGGAAATGCGAGAACATCACCCTGGTTTTCGATAAGGGAAACAACTCGGCGGAAAATTTCCAGGAACTGGACAACTCTCCCTACCATTTTATTGGCTCTTTGGTGCCCTCCCAGCATCAAGATCTACTGGCCATTCCTTTGCAGAAGTTTCATGCCTTGGACGATCCCGCTTTCGCCGGGGTGCGCGCGTATCGCACCGCGAAGGAGGTCTTTGGGCGGAAGCGCACGATCGTCATCACCCGCAGCCGCGCCTTGCTCCGAGGGCAGATCCGGGGCATCCGGCAGCATCTGACCAAAAAGATGCGTGCCCTGCGCGATCTCCAGAAACGAATCGTCCGCAGCCATGAACCCGGCTGGCGGGGCAAGCCCTACACGGTAGCGAGTATTCAGAAGAATCTAGACTCGATTATCTCCGGCCAGTACATCCAGGATTTTCTTTGGGGCCAGGTCACGCGCAAACGCCGGCGACTCGGGATTGCCTTTGGAACGGATGAGGAAGCCTACCGGAAACTTAAGGAGCGTGTTCTGGGCAAGAGGATTTTGTTCACCGATCGCACCGATCGCACCGACGAGCAAATCATCTTTGGCTATCGCGGCCAACAGCACATCGAGCGAGCCTTCCGCGAGATGAAAGATCCCTACTGCATTCGCTTCTCCCCGCCCCGCCATTGGACCGACCACATGCTCCGCGTCCATGCCTTTTCCTGTGTTCTGGCCCTCACGCTGGTCTCCCTGCTGCACCGCCGCGTGGCCCAAGCGGGAGTCGAGATTACGCAGTCCCGTCTGATCGAGCAACTCAAAGGGATCAAGGAGATCACGAATTACTATCCTGCGCAAAGCGGCAAAAAGCTTCGTCCGGGAGGCCGGCCCCGCTCTGAGCGCACCCTGACGCGCCTGGATCCTCAACAAGAACAGATTTTTCGCACTCTCCAGCTGGACCGTTTTCTGGCCAGTTAGTATATACACCCTTCCTCTCGGCCTGGAGCCTCAAAACCCGCTACAGATGGGCCTTTTCGCTTCCTCTTGTGGTAAAAACCAAGCTATAAGTAGGAAACTTGGGCTAGCGCAGAGCCGCTAGGTATAGCCTTACGGAATTCGGCGACAACTTGCGCTTCTGGAATAGCTCGACTTGATATTCGCGAATGTGTCGAGGGCCCAAACGATCTGGGGAGCAGTTGAACCGTCGAGCAAAGTCTTCGACTACGCGGATGTAGGAGCGTGTGGTAAGTTGAGAGTAATTACGTCGCTGGAGTTCCTCCAGCATCATTTTTCGCAGATGGGTCACAGGGACACCTCCTGTGACCCACACTTACATCAAAGCCATCAAGCAACCAACGCTCCACTACCTCACGCGAACCGTCTGCCGCCGGGCGGCTGCGTCCAAACGAGATTTTCAGAAACTGCGATTCGGCGGAATCTTCCCCCGGAGTTGAGCACATGTACGTCCTGGTGTAGTCTTGTCCGAAAGGGTTGGATCGCGGTAGGGATGCGGAGAATGGTTTATTTCCTGTTGGGAGGCGGTATTCTCTTTGCTATCCTTGCTGGTCTGTTAGCAATCACTACGAAGTCTCTGGATCTGTACATACGAGATCGATATTTTCTGATCTTGCCAACTCGGCTTCTTTTCGTCTCGGCTCTGTTAGTCCTTACAGCATTAGCCATTTGGCAGAGGAAGATCTAACGTTAGAAGGTAATTCTTTCAAATCCTGATAACATCCCGAATGCCTCGGCGGACCAATGTTGAGCTGGTTGGCCCGTTCGGGGCCTCAGCACTCAGTACATCAGTCGCGTACCCTTCTTTCCGGGCGGCCATCAGTTTGCCCTCACGAGTTCTGTCGCCGTTACCCTTCGTCTGTACTTTCCAATCCGCCCAGAGTGCATTCAATCTCGCTCGGCGGGCACGCGCTGGGAGCCGCATCGCGGCACCCACGGCGTTACTTAGACGAATCAACCGCTCCGCCGCTTGAAAAAGGCGATCCCATTTTGGGCCTTCCCGTTCATGTATTTCGAGCGTCTCGACGTTTGGCCCGCCGGCGTGTCGGATCATCGCGTCAACTTCTTCGATCTATGCGTTGTATGCCGCGATCGCGCGGATGAGATGATTTTCTGTGCAGGTCATGCGGTCCTCCAGAATCATCGGGCCACGAAGCCCGTCGATTTCAGTCATATCCTATGGACGCATTCGTCCACAAACCTTGTGATTTTGGAGTGTGAGTACTGCAAGAGCCGCAAGGCAAATCGATCAGCGTATGCTTGACCGGCCGGTTCCCGATGTCCGTCTCGGGCGCCGGGCCACTCTCTTTCATGCCTCAGGCCCCGACTGATGTAGAGCGGGTCTTGCGGAGCCACCGCAGGAACTCGCTCACGCGGCGGGAAGTGCCTTTCGGTATCTGGCTTGAACCAGACGCCTCAGGGCAGGAATCAGTTCGGTGCCGGCAGCGGATTTGGTGACGTACCCTTCGGCTCCCATTATGCGGGCGCCTGTTACAGCCTCGTCCTTGTGGATGGTGAAGAAGAGGATTTTGGTAGCTGGCGAGATTCGGCGTATTTCGTAGGCGGCCTGGATGCCGTTCATAACCGGCATTTCGATATCGAGGAGAACCACGTCGGGCCGTAGCTCTTGGACCATTTCGACAGCCTGCTTGCCATTTTCCGCTTCGCCGCAGACGGGTACAAAATTCTGCCTAAGGAATGAATGTATTGTGCTTCGGGTCACGTCGTGATCGTCCACGACGAGGACGCCGGACGTATGAACGTTCGTAGAGGGAGGGACCTGAGCCGATGGTAAGCTTGGGGGCTCAGGTGTGAGTCGTGTCGTCAGTTTTCTGGTTTCGGTTAGCTCAGCAAGGCACTCTTCGAGACGTGCCCGATCCATTGGCCCAAGATCGGTAAATTCAATCCCGACACCATCATCTCGTTGGTTAGCGACCCCACCCAACGCTGAAAAGTGCG
>QHZC01000239.1:3030-3975 GCA_003224515.1 Acidobacteriota bacterium | reverse complement strand
GCGGATGGCGGATGTTGCTCGGGTTGGACGCCTCACTGCACACGGCTCTCAAGCGCAAGCAAAGCGAAGCAACACTCAACGTCGCAATGCCATCTCGTGGCGTTCCTGGAAACCATCAAGCCAACCGGCATGGCTCACTGAACAGCTTTATTCTGCGAGAATCCGGCCACTGCTCGAACAGAGGTCGGGCACCTCTATTGCGAGAGCGATTGGAGTGACATGCGCCTACGGAAGCCGCATTCGCCAAGGAAACCGACCCCACCCGAGACACTGGCAGGCGCTTGCGCGACTTGTCGGTATTGAAGGGTCAGACTGAAGATTCCGGTTTCGGCAGTGAGGCTAGGACAGTGCTGATGTCAACACGCTCAGAGACCAGCAACGCTACCAGAGGATGATAGTGAAATACGCATGCGTAAGGTGTTTCTAGTGTTTTGCGGTCCGGTGCATGAATGATGATGGGTTTTTCAAGCGCGAGGGCTGCGCCGATCTCGACGTGTGTTCCGAAACCACCCGGCAACAGAACTATCAGGACATCAGCTTCTCGCACTCCTGCAAGTTCTGCCTGGGCGATATCCGCATATCCAGTGGGATTGTGCGGGTCCTGATCAGTCCAGGTAATGGTTTGCTTCCAACCGTTTGCCTTAAGTGCATCCAGCAGTGACGCAGCTTGGTCTAGCCGATCTTTCCTCGTCGAAAGATAGAACCGTTGTGGCATAGTTCTCTTCAACCAAGCTGCTCGTTGCCCAACGTCCTCCATAGGTACCAGCAAGCAACCGATCGAAAGGGGCGCCACTTTTCAGCGAGGCACTCGACTTTAGCAGTTTTCCCGTAGACGTTGGCCACGGCTCTTTCAAGCCCGACATCGCCCATCGGGAGCACGTCCGGATCACGAAGTACCATGATCCGAAACACCGATAGTGTACAAGGGACGATGCCTTTAATCCC
>QHZC01000239.1:1391-2763 GCA_003224515.1 Acidobacteriota bacterium | reverse complement strand
TTTCCTCTGCGGGGGGCAAGGGAGTTAGTGGCTGAGCGACGCCTCTGCTCTGCATCGATCTGCCCATGTCGTCTTCTCGTCTCCTTGACTTACATTCGTCTGTAGTGTGCACTGATTCCAAATAGCAGCCAACGCGCTAGTAGCCGCTTGAGCATTTTGAGCTTTGAACAACTCGGTTACAAAACTTTCGCATTCGTCGAAAGTCAGATCTCCGATCTGGTGTTTAACATCGTCGGTGATGTCAACTTTAAGATCCTGGAGCTTTTTTTCAAGATCAAGGTTCTTCTCTGGACCCCAGTTATGTTTTCCCATTTTGGCTTGATAAGTAGGCGGCATGACCTGCACGACACGGTCAAATCGACCTCGACGCCGAATCGCAAGATCAAATTCACCAACATGGTTGGTGGCGATTATGAATACGAGAGAGGCACGTTTGTGAATGCTCGCGAGCTTCGGAAGCATCGCTGTCGTAAGAAGCCGCGAAAAAGGTTGGGAGTCCGAAGACCCACGCTCACGAACAAGTTCATCGAACTCGTCAAAAAGAACCACTACGCGCTCGGTTTCCTGAAGCATTAGAAAGATTATGTTGGCTTCGGCTTGAATGCCATCCATTCCCTTTCGAAGAAGAAGGGACGGATCTATCACCAGAAGAGGCCATCCGAGAAAATCAGCAACTTTCTTTGAAAGCTCCGTTTTCGATGTTCCAGGCGGACCGAACAATATTGCCGAGGTGGGTGTCCCCTTCTTAAAGCAGCGCCCCTTTGCTATCCCGTCTGCCTGCAACGAGTGATTCGGTTTGCCTGGCAAGTCTAAAGTGCTATCAATGAAATCAGGAGACGGAGCAAACTTGTCTTTTTCCTTCGGTTCCCGCTTTATTGTGAGGGGCAAAGGCTGATCTAGGTACAGGAACAGTTCGTGCCGCACAGCATCGGCAAGGAGGCGGTCCAGGTGATGAACAAAATGGTAAGCCGATGCCGTTGCCCAAGACTCGGGCTCGGCCTGGTTAGGATGATGCCCGGACGTCCATGCTGGTATGCCTTGTTCAACTCTGTAGACACTGTTCGAAACGGATGCTGCAGCAGCACTCAAATTAGGCAGATAATTCCGCAACTGCTCCTGTAGCTCAGGCTCCGCGAGCAGCTGTGTCAACATCTCATATTCGTAGCAATATGCATTCCCGTAGTTTGGGTAATGGAATAAAGGTCGGCTGAGCGGCCAGGTTCCATCTTTGAGCTGTCTGCTAAAAAATGTTTTCAGCGCTGCGCGTTGAATGCTGGTCTCTTCAGGGTTGATCTTTCCGCTTTGAGTAACGGCAGCAACCAGCATGAGGAGGTACGCTACTGCAAACGCGTCCTGGGTTTTGCTTTCTGCG
>QHZC01000239.1:0-1147 GCA_003224515.1 Acidobacteriota bacterium | reverse complement strand
CTAGAATCCACGCCAAGGTGAACGGATTTTCTTCAATGAGCCCCGCGCTTTTCTTGGCTACAGCAATCTTTTCTAATAATGCCTTGGACTCTGCCTTATTTTTTGTCCATCGATCAGTCGCAACGAGGGAAAGCACGCAGGTTGCGGAACTTGAGATCGAGATTGAATCCTTCTTCTTACCTCTAAAATGTAGGTAGCCAACATCGAACTCGAAATATTTCAGGGAATCAGTTTGGTCTTGTTGAATCTGTCTGCAGAAAAGCCGGAGCGCCTCAAGATTCGTAAAACCGAATGGCGCTCCGTTTGGCTTGTACTTGCCCCGATTGGACATCGACTCTCGTTGCTATCACTGAACGTTTTGCACGTGGGTTTGACACAGAGTTGAGCGTAGCGTGGCCACGTCGCGGTAAACGCGATGAGCCAGATCTTCAGTGGTGTCTGGGCTTGTTAGTGCGACCTTGACTCGCTCAAGAATATCGTGGGCCTCCTCCATTGACGCATGAGGATCAATCAGAAAACTTTCGGGGCGAGTCGGTCGGGGACTAGCCTCAATGCGACGCACGGCTTCTGACAATCGGGGAACAACCGTAACGTATTCGCGTAGCGTCAAGTCGTTAGGTGCACGCATAGCAAAGATCGGCACACCACTAAGTTTAGCAGCCCCGATCTCCATCGCCCCAGACAGACCTACGTAGCCGTCGGGGCACACCAGCCATAGGAAATCCGAAGCGCTGATCGCATCCACATGGCGATCCTGAACAAGCCTCACCGACCTGTTGCGGTCACTTGCGACGAAAAGGAATTCCCCCTTATGGGCAACAATTCTCGGGTCCGCTGGCGATAGCACGTGTACGGAAAGCTTGGCCAGATCGCCAACCGCAGCGTTTATCGCATCCATGTGACGATGGAAGCTGCCGGATACGGTGGCTGTCAGCATACGCACCTCACAGTGCCTTATCGCTCCGAGTCTATCTAGAAGGTATCGGTGGAACGTTGTGGGTGGGGCCCGCGACAATTCCTTATTGACCACCTCTAGTATAGACGCGTTACCGGAGTATTCTATTCCATCAAATTCTACTTGAATAGATTTTTTACTTAAATAGAATTCTTCTTTATATTTGGCAAGAGAAGCTGTCTGTGAAAAGAC
>QHZC01000238.1 GCA_003224515.1 Acidobacteriota bacterium | reverse complement strand
CCGGCCAACAAATTCGTCGGGTCTGGCGGGGAAATTTGGTTCGGGGAGCACGTCGGACCTCCGAAAGTCACAGAAGTCAAAGTTGTCAAATTGACGTTTTTGATTTTTGTGATTTTGGGTGGGCCGCACGGTGGGCGGCGTGCGCACACGCCGCCCACCGTGCGGAAGTGGAAGAACTTACGTGGTGGGTTCGTGCTATTTGTGGGTGGGAGTTCGCGGGGGTTAGTTGGCGGTTTTGGGAACGAGAGCGCGGTTCTCGACGAAAGCTCGTTCGCTAACAGCTTCCGGCCTGCCGATACCGAGCTTGATGAACGCAATCGAGATCCACTCGTTGCATTTTTATTCCGTGTTCCAAACTATTACGGAGTGATTTCTTACATGCCGTATTTTCCGACTCGTAATCGAAGTTAGCCGACATAGTTTGGCCCTTCAATCCACCACTGGGATTGAAAGAAAGGGGTCAACTATGAAGTGCATTATCGACAATGATGTGGTTCTTGCACGGCAACTGGAAGGTCCGCTGTCGGCCCACATTGGGGGGTTCGCGAGGTGGGCGCGCGAAGAGGGATATGCAGTCCTTCCTCGACATCGAAAAGTAAGGCTGGCAGCCTGTTTCAGCCGATGGCTTGGAAAGCAGGGTGTCAACATGCGCCGTGTTTCCTCAGAGCATCCGGCTCGATATCTGCGGTCTCGTGCGCGCCAGGTGAAAATCCAGCAAGCCGATGCCGCCACGCTGCGACAGCTCCTCGGCTTTCTGCGCCGTCAGGGTGTGGTTCCCGCCGAAAAGATCCCACCACCACGATTGACTCCAACGGAGCAAGCGGTACACGAGTTCGAGCGCTACTTGCGCAACGAGCGGATGCTGGCGGAGAGGAGCGTCGACTCTTATGTCCCATTCGTCCGCAAGTTCCTTGCTGATCGGTTCGGCGATGGATCGGTGAGGTTGTCATGCTTGTGTGCAGGCGATGTGGTGCGATTTGTCCGGCGCCAAGCTCCGCGCTTGCATTTGAAGCGCGCCAAACTCCTGACCACGGCGCTTCGATCGTTCCTGCACTACGCTCGCTTTCGTGGAGAAATCACATCTGATTTGGCCGCCGCCGTTCCCATCGTCGCCAACTGGTCGAGGCCGTCAATCCCTCGCGCGATTCCGGCGGATGCCGTGCGCCGGCTGTTGGCCTCCGTCAATCGGCGTACAGCGACGAGCCGCCGCGACTACGCGATTCTGCTTTTGCTTGCTCGACTGGGATTGCGAGCGGGCGAAGTGGTCCGACTCAAACTCGAGGACATTGACTGGAATGCTGGATCGATAACCGTTCATGGAAAAGGCGGCCGACGCAGCGTCCTTCCATTACCCCCAGACGCAGGCTCCGCGATTGCTGCGTACCTGCGGCACGGACGGCCGCGGAGCAGCAGTCGTTGCGTCTTTCTAAGGACCCTGGCACCCTTCCGCGGCTTTCTCGGTTCTTGGTCCATCGCAGCGCTAGTTCAGCGTAACCTCGCACGCGCTGGCATCCAGGCACCCACTCAAGGCGCGCATCAGTTTCGCCATGCGCTCGCCACCGAGATGCTGCAGCACGGTGCCTCGCTGGCTGAAATTGGCGACGTGTTGAGGCATCACGGCCTCGAAACTACGAAAATTTATACCGCGGTCGATCTTGATTCGTTACGCGCTCTTGCCTTGCCGTGGTCGGGAGGTGTGCGATGAACACACTCCGTCAGGCCGTGCAGGAATATCTGATCCTGCGCCGCAGCTTGGGATTCAAGCTGTCCAAGGCCGGCAAGTTGTTGCCCGCCTTCGTCAAGTTCATGGAGCAGCACCGCGCCTCCCACATCACAAGCAAATTGGCGCTCGCCTGGGCGCAGCAACCTTCAACCGTGCAACCGACGGAGTGGGCGTACCGCTTGAGTGTCGTGCGCAGCTTTGCGCGCCACCGGAGTGCAACCGACCCACGAACGCAAATTCCTCCGGACGGTTTGTTGCCGTATCGCCCCAAGCGAGCCCGACCATACCTGTATAGCACCAAGGAAATACAGGGCTTATTGCGTGCGGCGCTCTCGCTACCCGCCCGCGGGAGCCTGCGACCCTGGACTTACCACTGCCTCTTCGGGTTGTTGAGTGTCACGGGCTTGCGCCTCGGCGAAGCCCTCAATCTTGAGCTCCGGGATGTGGATCTTAAGACGGGTGTGCTGACCATCCGGAATGCCAAGTTCGGCAAGACTCGGTTGATCCCCATCCACCCGTCGACCCGTCGCGCGCTAGCCGACTACCTCGCACGACGGAATCGACACTGGACCCGACGATCGGTTTCCCCTTATCTGTTCGTCTCCAACTGGGGCAATCGGTTGGATCGCGGCGACATCCACCGAACATTCTACGCATTATCCCGCCGGACCGGCCTGCGAGGTCCATCGGACAGTCACGGGCCGCGTCTGCATGACATGAGGCACCGCTTTGCTGCAATGACCATGTTGAGGTGGTACCGCTCCGGCAAAGACGTCGAGCAAAAGTTGCCTTACTTGTCCGCCTACCTCGGCCATGTCCAGGTCCGAGATACTTATTGGTACCTCAGCGCCTGGCCGGCGTTAATGCGCGAGGCGATGTCTCGCCTGGAGCGCTGCTGGGAGGGTCAGTCATGAAAAGCACCCCTACCAGCCTCGCTTCACTGTTAGAACGCTTCTTCACCGAGCGGCTCATGCAGCAGCGGCAGGCGAGTCCGCACACGATCAGTTCGTATCGCGATACCTTCCGCCTGTTGCTGAAATTTGTACAACAGCGACTGCATACCCAGCCAGCACTGCTCACCTTCGAGGCCATCAATGCTCCGTTGATCGTGGCGTTTCTCGACCACTTGGAGAAGTATCGCGGGCTGAGCGCACGCAGCCGGAATCTGCGACTTACGGCCATCCACTCCTTCTTTCGGTATGCCGCATTCGAAGTGCCGGACCATGCTGCCCAGATCCAGCGCGTCCTGGCCATTCCCAGCAAGCGCTTTACGCGGACACTGGTGCATTTCCTCACCCGTCCGGAAGTCGAGGCATTGCTCGCCGCGCCCGATCAACGCAGCTGGTTCGGCCGGCGCGACCACGCCTTCCTTCGAGTAACGGCGCAGACGGGGCTTCGTCTGTCGGAAATGACCGGGCTGACACGCAGGGATGTCACGCTCGGCATCGGTGCTCACGTTCGCGTGATCGGAAAGGGTCGCAAAGAACGCTGTGTGCCGCTCGCCAAGCCCACGGCCACTGCGCTGAAAGCCTGGCTTCGCGAACCCCCACGCGGTGATGGACAGGTCCTGTTTCCCAATGCCCGAGGCACGCGTCTCACCGCCGACGGCGTACATTATCTGTTGGCCCGTCATGTCAAGACCGCCGTCAAGGTCTGTCCGTCGTTGCAAGGCAAACGCGTTACCGTTCATGTCCTTCGACACAGCATGGCCATGGACCTACTGCAAGGGGGTGTGGATCGCTCTGTTATCGCCCTTTGGCTCGGCCATGAATCTGTCGAAACAACTCAAATCTATCTGGAGGCCACACTGGCGATGAAGGAGAAGGCGCTCGGTAAGACGAAACCGTTGAAGGGCAAATTCACACGGTATCGACCAGGAGACCAACTCCTTGGCTTCCTGAACAAGCTGTAGAGACGCCAAAACTATGCCGAGTGATTGGGGAACTCCAATTGCGTTTAAGCAGTGACTTCGGCCCGAATTCAACGGCTTCTCCGATCACTCGGTAATAGTTTGGGACACCGCATAAAAATACCTATTGATCATGATCAATAGGTATTTCTCGATGATGCAGGCCTCGCCGAGAATCATCTCGTTCAAGACGACGTAATGCGTATAGGCGTCGTTCGACATGACGCACCTCCTCTTTTTTGGCTTCGTTTGTTGTGAGTTATGGGTTTGTGGAACGGGAAGGAAGGCTGGCCAGCGCTGCCGTGTCAGGCTTGCGGGTCACCGGCGCTCTCGGCGAGAAGCCATGCGAGTTCCGCCCGACACGCCGTGCAGTCATCCGGGTTGTCCGCTGCATGATGCAAGGGTTGATCGAGGATAACGGCGAAAAGACCCTCGTCTCGCAGCTCGTCCAATTTTTGCCTCGCATCTTCGGCGCTGAGATTGTGACTGCAGATGCTGTACGACTCGTCTCGGGGGTCGAAGAGCATCACCAGCTTCAGGTTGCAAGGATTCGGCTTTTCGGACATAAGCTACCTCCAGGTTTAAGGTGATGATTGTTCAGTTGTGGTCTGGTCGGTGGAAACGTTCGCTCCTTGCCTCGGATCCGGCAGGTCGTCAAATAGCAAGAATCCCTGCGGATCAGACTTTGCAACAGCCTCGATGAGCGCGTCGGGTACTCCCAGTTCGCGCAATTTCTCGGGCCGGAAAACGAGTCGCGGCTTGGCGCTGCGGTCGTTCCGATCGAACATCCGCAGATCAATCAAAGTCGCACCCGGTTTTCGGTAGGCCGGCCAGTGGGTGTTGTTGATGGTCACAACGTGGTCGTACATGGTTTCACCTCCCGATGCCGTAGCCGCATTCCCGCCCGCCGAAGCTGTTGTAGGAGCCATCGGGCAGATTGAGGTACACGGCGTAGCCTCGCGGATCACTTTCAAAGTGGTTGAGGACCAAACCCGCGCCTTCCAGCACGGCCTTGACCCGGATTTGTAGGTTTTGCTTCCGCCGCTCTTGCCGCTCTGTGAGACCGCTGTTGCAGGCGATCTCGTTCAGGCGATTGAGCGAGTTCGCGAGCCTGCAAAGTTCAGCCGCGTCTTGAGCAGCTTCGCGCGGCGTGCGTTTTCCGATTGACGCGATGTAAGCAGACAAAACTGCCTCCTGCGTGTTCATTCGCATGGATTTGCTCCTAAGTTGTGGATTGGGGGAGAAGACCGAGGTGGGAGTAAAAGAATCCGAGTCAGAGAGGCTTTCGTCTCTCTGACTCGGAGTTGTGGGTGTGGCAGCCGGTCATTGGGCGGCTTCGGGCAAGAACTGTTCGATGGTCTTGTATCCGTTGTGGCCCTGACCGACTTTCACCAGGCAGGGAAGATGGAGTTCCATTCCAGCTTCGACCTCGCTCGCCGGAATGTCGTAACCACTCGCTTCCAGGCGCTCCGCCAGCTCTTCGGGACGGCCAAGTCTGGGAAGGCGGCTTGCGGCGTCGAGGCAAATATTGGGTCACCGTGGATTGCGCCACGGCAATCCCCAACTTGAGCAGTTCTCCGTGAATGCGGGGTGCACCCCACAAGGGGTTCGCTTGGCTCATGCGCCGAATTAGATCACGAATGTTCGAGGCAACTTCTGGCCTTCCGGAAAGGCGGCGCGATTTCCTAGACCAATGCCAGGCGAAAGCTCTGCGGTGCCAACGGAGGACCGTGTCGGGCTGAACCATCTGCAGACATCGCCGCCAACCGGACCAGAATCGCGACAACACAATCCACAAGAATCGGTCGCAGCGGTGGAAGCGCAAGCGACGCGGGGCGTTCTTTTGGAGAACCGCAAGTTGGTGACGAAGCGCGAGGATCTCCGCCTGCAGGGCCGCACGGGTTCGAAAACTGGAGGCTACCAAAGCAAAAAGGGCGACGAAAAGAGAGCCATCGTGGTAGCCACCATGATCTCACGATTGATCGGAACCTCTTTGTTTTCAGATCGGACGGAATTTTCGGTAACCACAGGCAGACGAAAGGTGAAGTTTAGGGCGGATTGAGTGATCCAAGAGTCAGGCAAGGCTGCATTCACTTCCAGATTGCCGGGGCTCCGATCAGGCCGCTCGGATCTGATAAGATCGTTGGTCACCCTCCCGAAAGAGTCATACGTGTATTAATTGGATATTCATACTTGAGATTTGTTTTGACGACTTTCACAGCTAGCAATATCGTACCCCCCGCCTCAATGCTGAGTTAGTCCGCGTCTTCAGTCGAGGCAAGGGGAACCGCAATCTCGTGCAGTCCCAACTGGTATGGGAGTGAGGGATGACGTTCCAAAGGTACCCGCGTGCGCCTCAGCACACGATCTCAGCTAATTGCTTCCGGAGTTGGACCGCCCTTGACTCTCCCGGCTCAGAACATTACTTGTGTGTCTTGACAACGCCGCCGTCTTAATTTAGGGAGGAAACGATGAAAGGAAAACTCCACGAGGTCATTTACCGTGGCATCTGGCGGGGACTTGGGAGGAAGATGGACAACATTAAGGTTGAGAACGAATATACGACGATCATCGTCAAGCCCGGCCAAGACCTCAAGCAGCGAGCAAGAGAGATTAGAGAAAAGTTTGTCGGCAAGACGTGGGCGTCGGTCCTGGTCCTCTGGTGTCTCGGACTCTTCTGTGCTCTCTCTGCCTTCTCGCAAACCACGGCCATCGCGCCCACCGTGAGTTTCACCGTCCCTGCCAAGGGCGCCACCGGTGTGGCCGTCAACGGGAAAATCGCCGTCACCTTCAGTGAGGCGATGAACCCCTCAACGATCACCAAAGAAACCTTTGCCCTAAAGCAAGGGAGTAATGAAGAAGGTGAAGGTGAAGATGAGGGTGATGGCCGGGGCCGTCGCCGCGCCGAAGGCGAAGAGGTAGCAGGCACTGTCAGCTACACGGGGGTAACGGCGACCTTTACACCAGCTGGAACTCTCGCGCCCAATACTACATATACTGCCAGGGTTAGACGCAGGGTCAAGGACCTAGCCGGCAATGCGCTGGCTAGTGATTTTGTCTGGAGCTTTACCACCGGCGCGACCCCGGACACGACTCGGCCGACCGTGAGTTTCACCGTCCCTGCCAATGCGGCCACGGGAGTGGCTATTAACCAGAAGATTGCCGCCACCTTCAGTAAGGCGATGGACCCCTTAACGATCACCACAGTAACCTTTACCTCGGAGCAAGGGGCCACGGCTGTGGCCGGCACGGTGACCTACGCTGGCGTAACCGCAACCTTTAACCCATTAAGCAGTCTCGCACCCAACACCACCTACACGGCCATGATGACCACCGGGGCCAGGGACCTGGCCGGCAATGCGCTGGCTAGTGATTTTGTCTGGAGCTTTACCACCGGCGCGACCCCCAACACCACCGCCCCCACCGTGAGTTTCACCGTCCCTCCCCTGAGGGTGAACTTCACTGGCGTGACGGCGCCCTTTGCACCGGCCATTGCTGCGGCCAATATCGTTGCCAATGCGGCCACGGGTGTCTCGATCAACGGGAATGTCGCCGTCGCCTTCAGTGAGGCCATGGATCCCTTAACGATCACCACCGCCAACTTTACCTTGAAACAAGGGACCACGCCTGTGGCTGGCACGGTGAGCTACGCCGGCGTGACCGCAACCTTCACACCAGCCAGCGCTCTGGCGCCTCTGACCGCATACACGGCCACGGTGACCACCGGGGCCAGGGACCTGGCGGGCAATGCGCTGGCCACTGACTTTAGCTGGAGCTTCACCACCGGTGTGACCCCGGACACGACCCGGCCGCTCGTGAGTGCCACCGTCCCGGCCGCTGCGGCCACGGCAGTGGCGATCAACCAGACCATCACCGCCGCCTTCAGTAAGGCGATGGACCCCGTAACGATCACCACCGCCAACTTTACCTTGAAGCAAGGGGCCACGGCTGTGGCCGGCACGGTGAGCTATGCCGGCGTGACCGCAACCTTCACACCAGCCAGCGCTCTGGCGCCTCTGACCACATTTACGGCCACGATAACCACTGGGGCCAAGGACCTGGCGGGCAATGCGCTGGTCACTGACTTTGGCTGGAACTTTACCACCGCCGCGACCCCGGACACGACTCCGCCGACCGTGAGTTCCACCGTCCCGGCCGGTGGGGCCACGGCGGTGGCGATCAACCGGACCATCAACGCCACCTTCAGTGAGGCGATGGATCCTTTAACGATCAACACCGCCAGCTTGAGGGTGACAGGACCTGGGGGAACTGCCATAACAGGAACCGTCGGCTATGATGTCATCAGCAAGATTGCGACCTTGACCCCGACAAGCAATCTGGCTCCCAACGCCGTCTATACGGCCACGGTGACCACTGGGACCAGGGACCTGGCGGGCAATGCGCTGGCCGCGAACTTTGTCTGGAGCTTTACCACCGCCGTAACGCCAGCCGGGCAAGCGCCCGTCGCCCTTGGAGCGGCGACCACGTTCGCGGTCCTGGCGGGTTCCACGGTCACCAACACCGGAGCGACCACGGTCAATGGGGACCTTGGGCTGAGTCCCGGCATTGCGGTGACCGGATTTCCGCCCGGAACAGTCAACGGGACGATCTACGCGGGGGTTC
>QHZC01000237.1 GCA_003224515.1 Acidobacteriota bacterium | reverse complement strand
CACGTTATTCGGCAATCCATGGATAACGACCGATTCCCCACGGGGATCACACGGCTACACTGAAAAGTCGATTTCCTGAGATCGAGCCGGGGCCTTGCCTCGTTAACCGGATCGACGAGCTTCACGAGGGGAACTGAAGGACGAGACCGGAGCGTAACTTTGCGCTCAATAACCCAGCCTGTCAAGCATGTATTGGATGTATGTATTGCAGTCTCTATTTGACTATATGGCTGCATGACAGTATGGCTACAACATGCGTGCACGACTTACAGTAAAAGTGAGACTCACGCCCGGCGGGCCCCTCCCAGTAATCCTCGACTTTGCCCATGATCTTGGCAGCAGCGGCTGAGCATGCTGCACGGTTGCTCGGGGGAGCACTCCTTTCGCCTATGGCGTCCGGCAATGTCGTACGGGCGCTCACTTAGGTCCCCGAAGCAGTCCTATTTTCTTGCTTCATGAAGATTCTTCGGTCGCCGAAGTTGCGGTAGGCAAGCCGGAACATCACGCGGTCCGCCAGTCCGTCCACTTTCTCCCCCGGCGGCGGCTGCGGGATGCAGGACACAGGGATCGCGCGCGCAAATCTCGCTATAGGGCGCCACCGAGACGAGTGTCGGACCCAGGAAGCTTGAGTTTGACGGTTTGTTGAAGTCGACGCGGCAGCGGAAGAAGTTCAGGTGGGTGGAATCGGCGAGGCCTACATAATAATTCGGCGCTCCTCCCGGCGGAAGAGCGCTGCCGTCGAGGTCGGTGGGCAGCAAACTGGAAACTGTCGGTGGCTGCTGGAAGCAGACCGCGCTGGCAGGCGCTCAGGCGAGCATCGCATTGCGGTCGAAGGCACACGCCTCGGCGCCAGCAAAGCTGTGGGGCGGGAAGACGTTGATACTGTTGTAGTACGCGTCGGGCCAGATCCCGAACTTCGGATAATCAAGGAAGTTCGAGCCGAAATCGAACTCGTACCGGTTGTAGGAACCCGTGGCGTCGGCACTGGTGGAGACGGCTAAGCACTGCGCCGTCTGAGTAAACGTGGTGTCGTACTGCAATTGGGTGACGAGCCAGCGCCCGGCCAAATGGTCATAGAGGACCACAGGATCACCGCCATCCGCAAACGTCGGCGTGCCTCCACCGAACTCGCACAGACCGCCGAATCCATTCCGAAGCGTACGGATTGCCGCCGGCCCGAGCTGTAATGCGCCACTGGACTTGTCATAGACCGCAATCGTCACGTTCACCATCTGCACAAACTGCGTGGCACCGACAGCGCCATTCGTGTCCGGGGGAACGAAGGCGAAACCGAACAGATTGAAGGATAGATTTCGAGTTGAAACAAAGCGACTATGCACCCAGAACTTCTGGCGCCAGAGGGCGATTGGACTCTTGATGCTGCAGCCATGACTGGAACATCAGAACATCCCACAGCAGATACTGCCAATTCCGCTTTCCGCTGACGTGCTCATCCCAAACCGTCTCTACGCGCACAGGGTCGAAGAATCCTTGTTCTGCTAGCCGGTCTGCCGCGAGCAACGAATCGGCCCAGTCGCGCAAGGGTCCGCGCAGCCATTCACCGATGGGTACCCCAAAGCCCATTTTCGGGCGGTCGACCAAACGCTCGGGAACATACTTGTAGAGTACGTGGCGGAGCAGCCACTTCTCCTTGCCATTACGGATTCGCAGCGACATGGGCAGGCGCCAGCCAAACTCCACCACACGGTGATCCAGCAGAGGCACGCGTGCTTCCAGGCTTACGGCCATGCTGGCGCGGTCCACCTTGGTCAGAATATCGTCTGGAAGATAGCTGACCAGGTCGGTAAACATCATCTGCATAGTGAAATCGGACAAAGCGGCGCGACGGCTGGGATCGGTCAACGCGGTTGGCGGCTCAATGGCGTCCAGAACCACCTGCTCCGGCGGATCTTGCGAATTTTCCGCCAACACGTCGGCGAAGCGGTGGATCTGTTCGCCGGGTCTGCGTCTTCTCATACTCTCGGGAAGAAAGACGCGGGCTGCCCGGAAGAACCGATTCCAGGCATCGGCGGAGAGTGTTCTGATTCCCGCCGCAACGACTTTTCTTCCCGCCGGTGGACAAAGTCGTATTCTCCTCCAGATCTGGTTAGCAAGCGCGTAGCGGGGATAGCCGGCAAAGAGCTCGTCTCCGCCGTCTCCCGAAAGCGCCACCGTGACATGCTGGCGCGCCAACGCCGACACCAGGAACGTCGGAATCTGAGAAGAATCCGCAAAGGGCTCGTCGAAGTACTCCGCTAAGCGTGGGACTATCGCCTGCGCTTCTGCCGGAGAGACATAAAGCTCCGTGTGATCGGTGCCGAGATGGCGCGCGACTTCAGCGGCATACGGAGCTTCGTTGTAGTCCTTCTGCGCAAAGCCGATGGAAAATGTGCGCACCGGGCGCGAGCTTTGCGCCTGCATTAGGGCGACAACTGTGGAAGAGTCGATACCCCCGGACAGAAACGCTCCGAGGGGAACGTCGGCGAGCATGCGCAGGCGAGTGGCCTGGAGCAAAAGCTGGTGGAGGGTTTCGACTGCCGGTTTGGGATCATCCGGCAAGGTGTTCGCCGCGCCTGCTTCCGCAACTGCGCGGGCTGACCAGAACGGCGCCGGCTGCCGTAGTTCACCGTTGGGCGTAACCCGCAGGATGTTGCCTGGCGGCAGCTTAAAGATCCCCGTGTAGATGCTGTACGGGTGCGGCACGTAGTTGTGCCGCATCAGCATCGCGACTGCCCCGCGGTCAATCTCAGCTTCAAATGCGGGATGGGCGCGCAATGCCTTCAGTTCCGACCCGAACAGGAAGCACTGTCCACAACGCCCGTAATACAGGGGTTTAATTCCGAGCCGATCGCGGACGAGGTGAAGTTCGCGGTTTTCCGTGTCCCAGAGCGCGAAGGCAAACATCCCGACAAAGGATTGGACTGCCCGTTCGAGTCCCCATGCCTCAATCGCCGCCAGCATGACCTCGGTATCAGAATGTCCGCGCCACCGGCAGCCCGACAGTTTCTTCCGGAGTTCCTCGTAGTTGTAGACTTCCCCATTG
>QHZC01000235.1:1288-8128 GCA_003224515.1 Acidobacteriota bacterium | reverse complement strand
CAAGCCGGCAGCAGCGCAAAACCGTTATATCGTCCGCACCTCGGGCGGGCTGTCCTCCGTTCTTAACCTTTGCTTGTCTGCGGAATGTCACGTTCAGGGCTCGTTGGATGGCCCGGTCGGCCAGACTTATCTCGTCACGTCTTCTAGTAACTTGATCGCGAATCTGCTTAACGGTGTGGTGAATCTCCTCGAAGGGCTCCTGGGTATTCAGAGCGTCGAGCCAGATCAACTGCTACCAGTGCCGCATCCGTCTATCAATAATATTCCTTCGGGCCTTCAGGACCGCTTGCCAGTCAACTACTACGGCACGGTCGTCTGGCACGGGTATGCAAGCCAGCCTGCGGCGCAAATCATCCGTCTCATCGATGCTCAACAAGGCTTCCACGTCAGTGGCACCGGCATCGTGGCCGTCATTGATACCGGTGTTGACACCAACCACCCTGTTCTCGTCCCGGTGCTCTTGCCCGGATACGACTTCACGCGCAACCAGCCCGGCGCCTCCGAATGGCTGGATGTGCCAGAATTAATGAACGACACCAACGAGTCCGAAGGCCGGCAGCAAGATCCCGCTTTCGTCCAGCAGTCCACCGCCGCGGTCCTGGACGGCGGCCCATATTCGGCATTTGGCCACGGTACGATGACGACTGGACTTGTCCACCTGGTTGCGCCGAAGGCCAAAATCCTTCCTCTCAAGGCATTTTCATCGAACGGTACCGGGTACCTCTCAAATATCATTGCCGCCTTGTACTACGCCGTGCAGCATAAAACCAACGTCGTGAACATGAGCTTTGACCTGTCTACCCCTTCGGTCGGGCTGTCTCAGGCAATTTCCTACGCCAACAAGGCTGGTGTTGTCCTTGTGGCCGCAGCAGGCAACGAAAGCACGAGCTCCCCTGTCTACCCAGCCGCCTTCAACGGCTCAGTCGTGGGTATCGCCTCGACGACGGATTGGGACACCCGTTCTTCCTTCTCCAACTATGGCACGACGGACGCCTGGATCGCGGCACCCGGCGAATACGTTATCAGCACCTATCCTGGCGGAACCTATGCTAGCGCTTCCGGCACGTCGTTTAGCTCTCCGCTGGTGGCGGGCACAGCGTCGCTGCTCATCGATGCAAAGCCGTCGATAAGCCACAAGCAGGCAGCCAGCGCTTTGTCACATGCGGTACGGCTGACGCCTGATCTCAATCATGGCCGCCTCGATGTGTACCAGGCAATCTCTGCGTGGGTGAATAGCTCCAGCTCAAACTCCGGTTCCTGCTCCTTGTTCTGCTGGTAACTGCCGTGTCGAACAACGACATTCCGGCGCTCCCCGCGGGTTCTTCATCCCCCGGTGCGCCGGATTTGCTTCGCATCAAGCAGCTCGAAGAACAGACTTCCGCGCTTCGCAATTCGGTCATCTGCGCTTTCAACCAGCTCCTCGATTTGAAAGACCTAAATACCGGCGTGCACAGTACCCGGCTGGCGGAATGGGGCATGCGCGTCGGACGGGAACTGGGTCTGGAAGAAACCGAGCTTCAGAATCTCGAAGTTGCCGCACTCCTCCACGACATCGGTAAAGTAGGCATCCCCGATTCCATCCTTCGCAAGCCTGAGCATCTCGACCCGGAAGAATACGCGCTCATGAAAAAACACTCCGAGTACGGCTGGGCAGTGTTGCGCATGCTCCCAGGCTTCGAACGCGCCGCTCTTGACATTTTGCATCATCACGAGTCTTTCGACGGAAAGGGATATCCAGCGGGATTACAGGGCGCTGAAATTCCCGTAGTTTCGCGGATCGTTTGCGTCATCGATGCCTTTGATGCCATGGTTTCATCTCGTCCTTATCGAAAAGGTCTGCCATACCAAGAAGCCGTTCGCCGGCTCAACGAGGCAAGTGGCAGTCAGTTTGACCCTGTTGTCGTCAAGTCCTTCCTCTCCTTCGCGGAATCAGAAATGTCCCCTGTCTTCGCCGCCGCCGGCACGTCGGTTTCATCAGCCCTGTAGACGCACTTCCTCGGTACCCCGCTGGGAAGAATTTGTGTTACAGAATTTGTGGGGCGTTCACTACACAGCAAAGCGGGCGTCTTGGGACTTGATTTTCTTCCTTAGATTCGTGAGACCGACTTGCAGGTGACGCCAGGGCAAAATTTCCTTGGGAACAAAGATGAACAGAGGACCGCTTCGGCCTCGCTCAGGAGAAAATCTTGCTTTCAGCGAAATTTTCGTGCGGAAGGAGGGATTTGAACCCCCACGGCCTTTCGGCCACAAGATCCTAAGTCTTGCGCGTCTGCCAGTTCCGCCACTCCCGCAGTGGTGAGTCTATTCTACAGGCTTGAGAAGTACCGCTCCACTGGGATTTTGCCAGGCATTTTTGAACGGATTTGCCACACGTGCATAGGTGCGGGGCGGGCAATGGCGCTGGATTGGATGCGGGTATAATGGCATAATAATGTTGATGAGAAGAGAATTGCTTGGCTAGTCCCCCGCCAGGCCGCTGCGGCCGACCCAGAGGTGCGTGCTTCAGGCGTCGCTGCTAACGAGGCCAGCGCCATGATCATTCAAGAGCACGGCGATCATCTGATCTTGATTCGCCAGACGGACCATGCCGTTCTGTCGGGATATTTTGCGCGCGAATCAGGCAATGAAAACTTTATGGCTGGAAAGAGTGGGAGCTCCAGTCGCGTGTCGACCCCGTCTCGTTTTTGCCATACAGCTTCATGTCCCTGCCCACCCAGCAGCACATCGATCTCTACCAGCGGGGAATCGAACGGGTTGTAAAAGTGGACCGCTACGCCGGTCTCCTTGTCAGCATGCACTGCGCGGGCCTTTATGATCGAACGCGCGCCACGATGCCGGGATTTTCCGCCAAGTACGTGAAGTCTCAGGAAGCTCCCGTCGTCAATGATTTCCTGCAAAGACTGCGTCTGCAACAGTTACGTCTGAAAGTGGACCTTCGCGGGGATCCGGCGACAAAAGATCTCGCGGACGAAAAATGGTTGCAGGCCAACGCGCAGCGCCTCGAAGCGCTAGACCGCCTCTCCCTTTATTTTTGCCTTGGGCCTCTGGAAGGCGCCACGATCGACGCCGTCCCCGCCGACTACAAGGGCGCCGAAGTGGATTGGGATCTGCAACCCGAGGGAAACAACGGTGCGACGCTGGAGCCCTATCCCTTCCGCCGCGACCCGCTGGAGATCAGCATTCTGGCGCGGCGAATTCCAAAGCGGCGCTATGCGGATGATCTTGACCTTCAAAAAGTGCTGGCCCAGGCGCCCTACTTCGGGCAGAAATTTAAGTTACGGGCTGGAGGCACACGGATCAGGGCTCTGGTCGCCGGGGGCGTCTGAGCAAGCCAACTGGCGCCCCTTGGGCTCCGAATGCCGTCTCGCTGTTAGTTACCGGGATGTGTTGCGTGCTCGATGCCTTCCGCGATGCGCAGAATGGTCAGCGCTAGCTCAAGCAGGACTCGCACAACCAGAACGCCCACGAAGAGAGCCACGATTCCTGCGACGAGATTGATCAGCCCTTGTGCCGGCGATTGCTGCATGCCGAGCACGACGCAGGCAACGACCGTGATTCCGCCGGAGAGGCTAGCGATGACATACAATAATTTTACAAGGCGGCGAAGCAGCGAATGACTGAAAGAGAAATCAAAAAGTCCCGTAAAGAAATTCTTTTCTTCGGGCATGCGGCCTCCTGGTCACACAAATCGATTGCGAATGCTGGGGAATAGAGTTAGTAAGGCTATTCGGTGCTGGAAGTCAAGCGAAGTGAACCGGCCGGCCGCACCGTTTACATTAGCGCACCTGCTGAGAGGAAGCCTGAAAATTCCAAGCCGATTACGGCAAGCCTTTCTGCTTGACAATCCCGCCGCCCACGTACATCTTGGTTGGCTTCGGCGCGCTGTCCGCTGCCGACCAGTTTGGAGGCTAAGCGGCGAACTCGCTCACTTATGACCAAGGTCCGGCTCTGCTTTCATGATCGCTGCTTTGATGGCACGGCTTCCGCTGCTCTCTTTTACCGCTTTTATCGCGAACGCTTTGACCAAGCCGCCGAGTTCGGCTTCACGGGGATGACGCACCGAGCCGCGCAGCCCTGGGAAGCCGGCCTGTTCGATGGCGACGAAAACGTCATCGTGGACTTCAAGTTTTCCAATTCGCCGAAACTGACGTGGTGGTTCGACCATCACCAGAGCGCGTTTCTGACACCCGCCGACGCCGAACAATTCCGCAAGCAGCCCGGGCCGCACATGTATTACGAGCCGGATTACAAGTCGTGCACCAAGCTCATTGCGACGATCGCTAGAGAAAAGTTCAGCTTCGATACCAAACCGCTCGAGGACTTGATTCATTGGGGCGACATCATCGATGGCGCGCAGTATCCGACGCCGCAGTCGGCAGTCGAACTTGCCGAGCCGGCGACGCGGCTCGCGCTGGTGATTGAAGCTGCGGCCGAAAATGGGCTCCCGGCACGAATCATTCCCGAGCTGGCTTACCGCCCTCTGAGCGACATGGTGAAGATTCCGCTGGTGGCGAAGCATCTTGGCCCGCTTCTCGAACGGCACCGCAAATCGATTGAGATTCTGCGCGAGCGGATCGACGCGCGCGACGGAGTTATTTTCTTCGACGTCAGCGACATGGATCTCGAGGGCTACAATAAGTTCATACCCTATCTGTTGCATCCGGAATGTGTTTATTCCGTGAGCGTCAGCGCTTCCGCAACGCGCGCGAAAGTTTCGCTGGGCACGAACCCGTGGAATCAGGCGACTGCTCATCAAAACCTGGCTTCACTCGCGGAGAAATATGGCGGAGGCGGCCATCCGCGGGTCTCTGCCATTTCCTTCGAACCGGGAGATCTGCCCCGGGCGCGTGAAGTCGCGTGCGGCCTGGCCGCCACGCTGCGCGGAAAATAGCGCCCATATCGCGACTGCAACCGTTTCGAGCTGTTCGACAAAATTGTTTGTCCCGTGTAAAATTTTAAAGTGTAACCCTGGACCGGTAGCTCAATGGTAGAGCAGCTGACTCTTAATCAGCGGGTTGGAGGTTCGAGTCCTCCCCGGTTCACCAACATTCCAAAAAACTTACGCTGAATTAGCTTTTCCCCTCTTTCTCGGAACGTGGGGAAAAACGTGGGGACTCTGGGCGCAGACATGACTTTCTCAGAGCAAATCCGCCATCCGAACGATGCGCTTCGCGTGCAAAAAGAAAAACCACGTGGGGGCCTTCGGCTCTATCTCATCCTTGCCGGGCTTTTTGTTCTTATCGTTTTGGTGTGGCGTGGACTTCGCGGCGGGAGCGTTGGAAGCGGCCCGGTTTTTCCGAGCGGCCCGGCGAATCCTCAGGGGTGGGTGTGACTTGCAAAACCGTTTGATTCTCTGTGTAGGCTTTCGCGGATCGGGCAAGAGCACGGTTGCTTCGAACGTCCTGAGACGGAACGTCGCGGTTTTTGTTTTCGATCCGCACGGCGATTCGGCCTACTTCTGGATTCCGAACACGGCGCGGACAGTCGAGCAATTGAAGGACTACACCCGATGGTGCCGCGAGTCGAAACCGCAGCGCGGTTGGATTCGCTATATCCCGGATGGCCGTCTCGATCCGTTCGAGGTGTTGAATGACTTTTGCGCATGGGCCTGGCCTTGGCGAAATATTTGGATGTGTGTTGAGGAAGTGAGTGAATCCTGCAAGGGAGTTTCCGCGCAGGGGATGTGCCCGGAGTTGAGGCGTCTGGTGAATCAGGGGCGGCATCGTGGAATCAACGCGATTTTTTGCGGGCTGCGCTACGCGGAAATTCCCAGGCCGATTAGCGCCGGTGCGGACGTGCAGATTCTTTTTCGTTCGCAAGAGCCGCTGGACTTGGACTCCATGCGAGGCCGCATCGGAAGCGAGGCCACGGAGAAAGTGCAGGGACTTGGCCAGCATGAGGCTCTTGTTTTCTTTCCGGATCGGACCTGGCAGACCATCGGGAGCCGGGAGGCGGGGCTTGCGGACGCTCGTAAACGCACGATCCTCGCGGCGCTGGCGCGGGCTAGCGGCCCGATGTCGTACGCGGCGGTGGCTGGTGCCGTGGGCATCTACCCGATTCGGCAGGTGGCGCGAGACCTCCAAAGATATGTGACTTTCGGTTACGCTCGCCGGGTAAAGATGGCCGGGAAGTTTCGCTATGAAATCACACGGCGGGGGGAAGAACGGCTAGCTTACTTCCAGTCACGGAAATAGTGACCATGACCGTGACTCTTGGGAATCGAAGTTTGGGCGACGCTTTGCTTAAGTTCTGAGGAGTGTCCCCTTGTCTGCTGTGACCGTGACTTGTGTGGTAGAGAGTGAGACCGTGGCCGTCCGTTGTGAAAAATGCGGAGCGCGTGTATCGAGCCTGGCTGCGTTGCCGGGGCACTACCGGAGAGCGCACGGTAGAGTGCGCCGTTCGATTGCCTTGGTTCCCGTCAAACCGAAGCCCAGGCCGATCCGGGCCGAAGTTCTGGACGTTACCCCTGTCCGGTCGGAGATTGTGCGCCTTGAGCGCGAGGCGTCCCTCGTGGGGCCGATCCTGGCGCGATCCGAGCCGGAGCCGGAATGGTTCGCGCGGCACTTCCCGCAGGATGCAAGGGCCGTGCCGTGGCGGAAGCGAGATGAAGAAAACCGCGAGTACTACCGAGCGCAACGCGCGGCGATGGAAGGCTCCATCGTTTCACTGGCCAGGCGTCCCGAAGAAACGGACGCGGTTGCTCTCTGGGAGCAGTTTTATTTCCTGAAAGCATTGGCGATGAGGCTCGACGCGGGGCGCGGCACGGAACGGGATCGGGCGATGTTCGAAGCCGGGCTGCGTGAGTACAACGCAAATTTCGACCGCATCGCGCAGTGGAAA
>QHZC01000235.1:0-1254 GCA_003224515.1 Acidobacteriota bacterium | reverse complement strand
ATCCGCGTTGTGTGCTTCACGGCAGCCAGGACAGAAATGGTCGAAGAAAATGGCGAGTTCTTCTGCCGTGAGATTTTCCAGTCCCAGCCTTAATCCGAATTGAAAAAGATTCGAGTGGTCTATCTTGCCTTTGAAGGGCTTGGGCTTTTTCTTGTCGCAGCGGATTGCTTCGTAATCTGCTGCCGTTCGTAGGACGCGGCGCACTGCTTTTCCGTCTTTCTTGTTCATCCCTTCAACGTCCTGAGCTAACGGTACCTTGTGACGTTCCCAATGGAGAAATGCGGCCAAGGCAATTTCCTCGTGCTTGTTTGATCCGGGTGGAAAGATGGTTTCGCAGGGGAAGTAGTTTTTTGGCGGTTGGACTGGCCCCGAGAAGCGGCGGTGAATTTCATCGCATCCCTTCTCGAATTTCTTTTCTATTGGGGCGAGAAGTTCTCTTGATCTGTATTTCTGGAGAGGCTCTGCCAGCTCGATGCATTTAGTGTGCCCTAATGGACTTAGAACGAGGCTAGGGCCTTTCCTTGCACGCTTGCACGCCAACGCGGGCGAACACCAATCACCAAGGCACTTGGTGGCGGTTGGGAGGCGTCGCACCTGCCAAGCTTCGACACATCTCGATAAGAGGCTACTGACTACTACATGATGCTTGATCCAGAAGGTTGTGGACTGCGCTTGTGCGCGTTCTCAATGCATGCGGAGTTGGTGCAGACGCCCTTGGCACAGGCTGCCCAAATACCCCACTTCTGCCCTGGTGGCAAGTAACTGATTCCGTGTGCCCTGAATTCCCTGTTTTGGATGCCCACAAAGAGTTGTTTTTGGGCACTTGATGTCCGGTAAGCACTACTCAACTTGCTGCTGTCTTTTGGTGAGAATTAGCCGCTCCACTTCCCCTGCCCAACAGGTTCGGAGCCGACGACCAGTCTGTCCAACCCTTAGAATTTCATTTCCTGACAGTTGGGTACTGGATGCCGAGTTGGTCGAGATAGGTCTTGTATTTTGAGGGATGGTAGTAATACTTTCGGAGTTCTGGCAGAAACTTTTCCATTTTGTCCTTGTTGAACTCGGTGGCCGGCTTGTCTTCCGGCCCGATCAAAGGGACGTATTTCACATCTTTCGTTTGGACGTTCGTGAAATACTCACGGGCTTGCTTGACTAGCTCGGGAGAGAGTAGAAAGTCGAGCGCAGTGAGAGCCTGCACCTTTGCGCCTGCTGTGGACCCTTTGTGCGCGATGGGCGTAGCCATTGCCACAGCAT
>QHZC01000234.1 GCA_003224515.1 Acidobacteriota bacterium | reverse complement strand
GAACAAGTTTTTCGCCAACCGCTGGAAGTCAAGATGGATCCGCGGGTGGTGGCGGCGCGCAACGAATTGCAGAGCTCACTGGAGCTGCAACTGAAAATCTCCGGGTTGCTCGGAAAAAACTTTGACGGCTACCAACAGACCAAGAAACTGCGCGCGCGGCTGGCGGAGCTGATGAAGCGGCCCAAGGAAGATCCCATTGCCGTTGCGGCCAGCGCGCTGGATGCAAAAGTTGCGGCGCTCGAAGGGGAAGCGACACCGATCCTGGAGACTCCCAGAACGGCCAGTTTCATGGCGGTGAACGACACATTGACGGCGCTGATGGCGCTGGTTGACGGAGCGGACTTTGCGCCGTCGGAAGAATCGTTTGCGGCGTACCGACGGATCTGCAAGGGTTTGGACGAAGCTCTTGCGGCGTGGCAGGAACTGAAGAATAAAGATGTGGCCGTCCTGAACAACTTGCTGAGCAAGAGCAATCTCGCGGCGCTGCCCGAGGTTCCCGATCTGGCTGCCGAGGCGGCTTGCGGAGACTGAAGCGGCAGAAACTCTCGGGCGAAGTGGGGATCAGATGAGATCCTTGCTTTGCTCAGGATTACAATGACTGCTGGATAGGCTCAGCCCGGAGGCTGTTGGAGTTGCGCCAAATCGGCCAGCACTTCGGCGCTGTGTTTTTCGGCGTTAACGTTGAGATAGGATTTGCGGACGACGCCGGCCGGGTCGATGAGAAAAGTATGGCGTGCGGAAAGTTTAGCGACTCCTAGATTCACCAGCGAGTCGTAGGATGAAGAGACCTCGTACTTCGTATCGGCAAGCAGTCTGAAGCTTAGGCCTTCTTTGGCGCAGAACTTCTGGTGGGTAGCTTCGTCCTGAACACTCACACCGAGGATTAACGCGTTTTTCTGTTCATACTGCGGGAGGTCGCGCTGAAAATTGTGGGCCTCTTTGGTGCACCCGCTGGTGAAGTCCTTAGGATAGAAATACAGCACCACCCATTTGCCGCGAAGATCGTGCAGGCGGAGCGGTTTGCCATCCTGCGAATTCAGCGTAAAGCCTGGCGCAGGCGTCCCTGCGGAGGGCGCTTTCTCTCCGGTGCGCATGGCGCTGATGACGACGACTCCAATGAGCAGAACGATTACGGCTACGGAAATTGCAATCATTTTCATCTCGCACACCCAACTCTGGCGTTGAACCGGGCGCGCTGTCCAGCGAGGTATTCTTTTTGGCTGAACAGACCGAAACCTAAGCGCAACTGAATGGTATTAATGCCGGGATTTGGCGTTGCCAGGCCGGCGTTCGAAATATGCATGTAACGGACTTCCGCGCTGATATTGTGCTTGCTGCGCAGGAAGTGGAGGCCTGCAGCGCCGCTGGTAGTGAAATTGATGTGGGATGTTCCTTCGGGCACCTTGGTATTGGTAAAGAGAGTGCCGCCGCCAAGTTCGAGATACGGAACCACGCTGCTGTGCGTGTCCAGCGCCCATTTGAATGCGAAAGGGTTTATGCCAACGCCGTACGCCGTGTTCCTCTTCTGAACAACCAGGAAGACCGGGACGGCATCCACTGCATATTCCAAGCGGCCGCGAAGGAAACCGGGACCGTGCGGCGCGGTGAGGATCAGGCCGTAGCGGAAGCCCGCGTTCCATACTCCGTCGCCGGATTGGCTGCCATTGATTCCATGGCCCCCGCCGGTCCACGCCTGCAATTCATGACCTCCCTCGACAGGTCCGGCTTGCCCGCGAACCGCCGGCGCATTTGCGAATGCAACAAAGACAAGGGTTATGAAGATTCTTCGCACCGCGGCGTCTCCTTCAGGTTCTTTGATTCCAGCCACCGGAGTCTTGGTGCAGAGAAGATATAGAAAATTCGTTCGAAAGGCGACTCTCTTCTACTCTATTTGAGGTAAGTGCGGACGATGTGGATGACGTCGGCGGCGGCTTCTTCGGAAGATTTGGAATTGCGAGGCATGTGGTTGCGGATGTGGCCTTCCATCAGCTCGGCCATGAGACTGTTGATGGCGCCGCGGGCGGCGGAGAGGCGCTGGAGGGCTTCGGCGCAAGGGTCGTCCTCATTCAGGGCGCGCAAGACGCTCTCGAGCTGCCCGATGATTTTTTTGGTGCAGTTGACCAAATTACCCTGGGACGCCACGAACAGGGATTCGGAAGGAGAGGCTCCCGGTGGCGGCGCGGCCTTCCACGAACGCGATTAGCTTCCATGCGGCCTATGACGCCTGCGCGGGACCCCCAGCCCGATTGTAGGCGTCACCTTTCCGATTGTGGGGGATGTCAGTCTCATTTTCCGAGGAGCTGACGAGCATAGGCTGGTGCTTTGCCAGCATCTTCGTGTTTGAAATAGGCGTACACTCCGACGCCCTGGCCAAGGCAGGAGTCGAAGTGTTTTCTCCACGCTGTGATTTGCTTCGGGGTGTAGTTTTCAAGGCGCAAGCGGGCGTAGGTGAAGTCGGCCGTAAGCACATCGGGAGGTGTTTGCTTGTCGGTCTCAGACAGGCAAAGCGCCGTCTTGCGCTGACGAAGAACGGAATACGTTTCGTCGGTGTACCAAGACGGGTGGCGGACATCGAAGGCGAAAGCGAAGGCGGGCGGGCGAAGAGCAAGGAAGTCTTCCAACAGGGGATGATCGAACTTGAAGTTGGGCGGCAGTTGAACGAGGATTGGGCCCAGGTGGTCGCCGTCGTTGAGAACGCTGGCCACTTCCAGGAAACGTTTCAGAGTGCTCTCACAGTTGCGGAGTCTCTGGATGTGGGTAATCTGCTGGTTGACCTTTAAGGCGAAGCGAAAGCCTTCCGGCACGCTCTTGGCCCAGTTCAGAAGCGCGGTCTCGGTGGGCATGCGATAGAAACTGTGATTGATTTCGACCGTCGAGAACTGCTTTGAATAGAAGCTGAGCATTTCGCGGTCCGGAAGTTTCTCGGGGTAGAAGCTGCCCTTCCACTCCTTATAGGAGTATCCGGAAGTGCCGACGCGAAGCTGGCCCGGGCGAGGAATGGAAAGACCTCCGCGGAGCGCAATTAAATCACAACCACCACTCTGCGAAAAGAGAGCAAAGGCCTGAGTAGTGGCTTATTTCGGAAATTTTCGTAACCAACCGACCTGCGTTTCTTTGCCGATTCAAGGCCCTTTCTTTTTCTTCGACGGCATATGCTCGCTAAGAAGTTCGATGGCTTGTTCTAGTCGTTGGCGCCGCCTCCAGAAATCGACCCAGAGATCGCCCTTCTCTTCTAAGCGCGCAAAGACCGTCTTTATGTTCAACGTTTCGGGGCGCAGGCGGGGACGCAATTCGCGGGGTAACAGGGGAGCGGAAACCGGCGCTTGGGGGAATGCCCGCACGGAGTAGGGGGCAGCCAGGGGGCGGCCCAGAGCATTCTGCTGGACGTCAATCAGTACGCGACCGGCGGGACGACGTGCCACGGACCGCTCGTTAGTTACTAGATTCGAGTGTTCGGCGGTTACCGTTCGAGCGACGATCTCGGCGAAAGTTCGTAACTGTTCGTACGTATAGATTGGCTCAACTGGAACATACAGGTGGAGTCCAGTTGCGCCTGAAGTCTTCAGGAAGCTCACTAACCGCAATTCTTCCAATTTTTCATGAAGCGCTCGAGCGATCGTGACTACGACGGAGAAAGCGGTGCCCTCGGAAGGATCGAGGTCGAAGAAGAAGTAGTCAGGATGCTCAAGATCGGCAAAGCGACTGGACCAGGGATTGTGGTCGAGGCAACCGAGGCCGGTCAAAAAGAGAAGGGAAGAGCGATCGTTGGCGGTCGCATAGTGTATTTCTTCTCCGCGCTTTTCGGAATCGAGGGGCACGGTTGTGAACCATTCCGGGATGCCCTCGCGCAAGTCTTTTTGAAAGAAGGCCTGGCCCTTTATGCCGTCCGGATAGCGGCGCAAGACGAGGGCCCGATCGCGAAGAAAGGGCAAGATGAAGTTGGCCATGCGGTAGTAGTAGGCCAGTAGATTCCGTTTCGTGTGGCCGGACTCTGGAAAATAGACTTTGTTCAAGTTGCTCAGCCGCAGCCGTTTGCCGTCGAGTTCAATGGTGACGGTTTCCGAGCGCCCCTTGAACAACTCGGCTTCGATCTGGATTTTTGTGTTGAGCACCAGGCCGACGACCTCAGGTGCCCGAACTACGGTTGGAGCGGGGGAAGGGGCAACCTCGTTCTCCCATTGGCAATCCATGGGACGCGCATCCTTGCGGAGCGCGAGGAAAACAGGATGGCGCAGGGAGTTCTCTTGTGTCCATCCGCTGAACTTGACGCGCGCAGCCAAAACCGGAGAGACCCAGGATGGCCTTTCGTTGGTTTCGGGCACGGTGTCAAACGGGCAAGCGGGAGCTGCCAGTTCTTTCAACTTGCTGCTCAATTCTTTCAGCTTTTTCGCGTCAAATCCGCTGCCAACATGTCCGATGAATCGAAGCTTTTTGCCTTGATACAAGCCCAATAGGAGTGAGCCAAAGGGAAGAGCGAAGGTGCGAGATTCTGTCCAGCCACCGACGACGGCGTCTACTGTCTTTGTAATCTTCAGCTTCACCCAGTATGGGCTCCGATCAGAAACGTAGGTGCTGTCGGCTCGCTTCGCGACGATCCCTTCCAAGCCATTCTTTTCTGCCAGCGCGAACAGCTCTTTTCCGTGTTCCGACTGATGATCGGAGTAGCGAAACCGTTCGGAGGTGCGAAGCAATCGGTGCAGGAGCTGCTTGCGATCGAGGAGCGGGGTTTCACGAAGGTCGTATCCGTCACAGTAGAGAAGATCGAAGGCGAAGTAGACGACAGGGATCTGCGAGAGCAAGTTCTCGCTGGGAGCACGCACGTGCATGCGTTCCTGCAAGCGTTCGAAGTCGCTGTGACCCCGAGCGTCTAGAGCGACGATCTCTCCATCAAGAATTACCTGGCGGGCGCCCAAGGCATCGGGAAGAGAGGCCAGTTCGGGATAGCGCTTCCCGATGTCACTGCCTGTACGAGAGCGTAGCGTCAAAGCGCCATTCTCAATTCGGGTCAGCGCGCGCACCCCGTCCCACTTGATCTCAAAGAGCCAGTTGGGATCGGAAAAGGGGCGGTCGATGAGTGTCGCCAGCATGGGTTCCACGCGAGACGGCATTGCACTCTTGCGTGCGCCTTGCAACTCAGCTGCGTGAATTGGCGTTGCCCGGCGCTTGGGTGGCAGCTCTTGGGCGATTTCCTCCAGCGTTCTCCCAGTGAGCACGGAACCGTCGTGCTCCTCGATGTTCCAAGTGGAGTCTTCGGCGGCGTCCTCGTGTTTGATCATCAGCCATTCGTTCCCCTTCTCGCTGTGCTTAAGCTTGACCAAAACGAAGCTGTCCCGCAGCTTCTCCCCGTTGAGATTGAACTTGATTTCTCCCCGTTCCAATTGTTTCATGGCATCGAGGTTACCCTCCACATGGAACGTCCCGCGGTCCCACACCATTACCGTTCCTGCGCCATAGCTGCCCTCGGGAATCTTCCCTTCGAAACCGCCATACTCCAGCGGATGATCCTCGGTTTGCACGGCCAGACGTTTGTCCCCAGAGCTAAGCGAAGGTCCCTTGGGCACAGCCCAGGACTTCAACGTGCCATTGATGGCCAAGCGAAAGTCGTAGTGCAAGCGACGGGCGGCATGCTTTTGCACGACGAACGTGTTTTCGGAAGTGGGTCGTGCGTCTTTGCCGGAGGGCTCGGGAGTTCGGTCGAAGCGGCGTTTTCGGCGGTATTCTTCGAGCTTGGGCATGAAGGCATTCTATCCCAGACTTTTCCTTGGCCCCAGGCCTACCCATCCGATCCAGATTAGTATTAAGCTGACTGATAAACTACCTGCCCAGGATTGGTCTTGCTTCCTGCCTGGGTGGACGGCTAATCTTAAAAGCTCTTGCACAGTCCCAAAGCTGTTGTCGAAGGAGCTCCACATGGCCACGACCGTCTGGAAAGGCCACCTCACCTTTGGCCTGATTTCGATGCCAGTCCGCATGTTTGCCGCGGCCCGCGGTGAACGGATCAGTTTCAACCAGCTCCACAAAGAATGCCATTCGCGTCTCAAGCAGCCCTTGTTTTGTCCCGTTTGCAATCGCAACGTGGAACGGTCCGAAATTGTGAAGGGCTACGAATACGAAAAGGATCAGTACGTCCTGTTCAACGAAGAGGAGCTCGACAAGATCGAGCCTTCCTCGGCGCGCGTGATGGAG
>QHZC01000233.1:5094-14275 GCA_003224515.1 Acidobacteriota bacterium | reverse complement strand
GCCCGTAGTTGAAGGTTAGGTTGTGGGTTACACGCCAACTGTCCTCCGCATAAACCCCCAGGTAGTAGCTCCTCAGGGCCAAGGCTGCGGGAGCCCCCTGGAAGAAATAATTGGGAGCGCCAATCAACATGTCCGCAAAATCAATCCCTGTCTCCTGACCGTTAAACCCAAAGCCCCCATTGCTGCCATTGTTAGGATGGCTGATGTTAACGTGATCCCAGTGGTAGTTCCCGCCGAATTTCAAGGTGTGCGTCTCAATTACCTTCGTGAAGTCATTCTGTAGCTGGTACACTTCATCATATTGCTGAATAATCGAGTTAAATGCTCCCAAGGTGAAGTTGTTGAAGCTCAGTTCGGGCCAATTCTGATACTGGGTGCTCAATTGGTAGATGCCTCCCTGGTCGGGCGCGGCGAAACCCATCGAGGAAAGGGACGGCCCGGTCTTTGCCGATAAACCTTGGACATTCTTGTTGCGCGTATAGCTAGCGGTGAATTGGCTAACGAAAGTAGTACTGATTGGGGTTGTAATGCCAAGAGTGAGTAACTGGGCCTTCCCCAGTGTTTGATTAGGGAAACCAGGCACGGTGCTGCCCCCATAACTCGGATTATAGGGATTGGTGTTCACCCAGGGATCGTGATGGTAGTAGCCAGAAATCATACCCAGTCGAGTATTACCATCGATTCGGATTGCCCATTTGTTGTCCCGCAGAGACTCCGAATTTGCCGACGTGGTGAAGTACGGGCCAGAATTGGGAACAGGAATTAACGGAATTACGTTCGGACTAACACTGGACCAAGCAGACGTAGGGATTATGGCATTGGGAAAAACACAGTTCGCAGAACTCGTGCACCCGGGCGCATAATAAGGCTCGCCTACAGTGACCGCGTATCCCAATCGAGTGCTAAGTGTGTTGGCCCAGTAAGGGCCAACGACCGTCCCCTTCAGTAGGTTCGCCCTATCGGAGAAGTTTCCCTGCCGTTCGGCCGACGAAGGGACGAGGATATTTCCAGTATCCACGCCAATGACTTGGCGTGTGCGCTGATAATCGCCAAAGAAAAAGGCCTTGTTAGGGCGGAGCGGACGGAGGAGCGGACCCCCAAAAGTGCCACCGAACATGTTCTGGTGGAAGACACCGCGACTCGGCGAGTAAAAGTTCCGGGCATCTAGGTCTGAATTGCGCAGGAACTCGAAAACGCTACCATGAAACTCGTTGGTCCCTGATTTGGTGGCGACGTTGATCTGTCCTCCGCTATAGTTACCATATTCAGCGCCGGCGTTGCTCGTGATGATCCTGAATTCGGCGATGGAGTCGAGGTTGGGGATGATGAGCGCGCCCCCTGCGTTTCCCTCTACCGTGTTGGCCCCGTTCACCATGTAACCGTTCTGCACGTCTCTCTGCCCGCTCATCGACAGGACACCCGCATTGAGAAAATTCGAAGGCGTTAAATGGCCAAACATAGCCACATCGAATGGCACTACGCCGGGCTGAAGAGCCAGAAGATCAGTGTAGGAGCGGCCGTTTAGCGGCAAGCTGGCCATCTCCGTACCTCCAATCACCTCGCCCATCTGAGTGGTTTGAGTATCTACGTGCACGGCCGCTCCCGTGACGGTAACCTCTTGTTTTGTAGCTCCCACTTGCAGCACGGGATCAACACGCAGGGCCGTATCGACGTCAATCATCAAGTCCTTCTCCTGGTATCCCTGAAAGCCACCTTTACGGAATGAAATGTTGTAATGGCCGATGGCCAACGCCGGAAAGTTATAGAACCCAGCGGAGTCGCTCTGGGTCATCTGGGCCACCCCTGTCTGTATGTTCACGGCCTCTACCTTCACCCCTGGCATGACGGCTCCGGATGAATCTCTCACTGTGCCTGAAATGCTTCCTGTCACCTTGCCTAGAACTATCACAGGGGCGAACCCTAACAAAGCCATCAGCACCAAGCACTGGCTCACCCGAGAAGACCGAAGCCGGAGGCCCCAAGCAAGCCCGAACGCCGCGGAGCAAATGGCAAAAACCCGTCGCCCCCCAAACCTAGAAGTACTACGGTTCGTGGTTAACAAATCTGGTGCGGCTTGGCAATGTTTCATAAAATCTATCCTCCTGCGGTGGGGACACGAGTCGCCTCCATGTGCGCCTCAAAAGCACCTCTCTAATCCAAAAGGGGATTCACTTCCCAGGCGAGGACGCTGGCGATCAGCATGCCAAAATTCGGAATGTTGGTTCATTTATGAAATAATACGACAAACCTGCAATTGCGGCTTTTAACGCACATCCTCTAGCCATGTCAAGCAAAAAAATGCGGCGAGCTGAGAAAATCCAGGGTGATTTCTCGCAATATATTGGACAAATATGAAGTAATAGCATATCTCGATCAGCAAAAGTGCCTCTATTACCTACGTTCGTGAAGCAGATCGGCATTGCCTCTTTTGGGCGCGCCGTTAACTATCGTCATAAAAGTGGAAGGGCCCCAGGATAACGACCATGAGATTCACAAAGGTTTCTAGTCTTCTTGGCATGGTTCTTCTGCTGTCCTTCGCATCGATGACGCTGCCGGCGAGTCAACTATGCTTGCCACCCGGCAGTGTTGGGTGCCGATCATCTGCAATTTTCGGCAGATTTATGTCGGCATGATGCTTAAGACCGTCGCGGGAGCATTCGGCGACAAACCGATCTGCTTCTTTTTTGCAGCGCGCCGATGGTGGCATCAATCCCTATTACGCCGGCGTGCCTATGGATCAGGGCGCCATCCAGAGGCTCGATTGGACGCGTCGGGAACTGGGAATGGAAGCAGTTCGCGTGGCCCAAAAGATTCGAGCGGAAGCTTTACCCGCGCCAAGCTTGGATTTCGCCAATGATGGTCCACTAGTTTTCGAGGATCATGCAGGTCTGATAGCCACGGTACCAGCGCCCTCCGCGTTGACTTTGAGCGTGACAGCGCTGCTCATTAATAAGCAAATCGCCTTCGTCGGTATGCCAGGCGAACCGTTGTGGGGTTCCCAATCGACTTGCGCGGTCGCTGTCCCGTGCGCGACTGCCTGTTATTGGGCTACCCGAACGGATATTTCGATTACTTCCCGACCGTTCTCGCTGCCTCACGGGGAGGACATGGTGCGGGCGATTTGGATACCCATGTTGCCGTCGGGGTAGACGAGCGCACATTTTTTTCCCAGAGACAGGATGAAAAGAACGACGCATCGCAGAATCGTAGTAGGACGGGAAATTCTAAGGAATTATGGGCGAGCAACAGTTCGCAAGCTGAGCGACGCAATTATATCTTCTTGTGGAGAAGAACAAACTAAGAAGACGTCGGCTCAATTGTGGAGGTTTTTTGCATGGCAGCAGATGGGCGTCATCGTAAGTCCATTCGCTGCCGTCAGTGAGGATGGTAGCAAACGTGCTCTTCCACTAGACCTCGTTTTGTGCGCTCTTGTCAGCGGGGGTACTCCAGCAAGTTTTTGGTCGGTAACACGGGCCACCTGTTTTTGCTTTCGCGGATTGGTTTTTGCGAATCGGTCAAGTCGGCCAAAGTGAGAAGACCGGTCGCAGAGTTTTTGCCAGGAGATTGCCACGATAGATATTGTCCCTACCGAAAATGCTATCCGGCGCGAATACCCTTGAATCAGTGATTTTCAAGAAGATGAAATTGAAGCAGGCTAACCAGGAGATCGGAATGTACCAATGTTACGTTGGGTTGAAAACGGCTGGATGGAGTTTTCGGTAAGCACAATCGACCGCCGCCAAAAACAAGTGGTTTTGGGGCGATGTCCGGTTGATGCCATAACGACGCCGGCCGTTTATCAGGTCCCTTGGCGGGTGGAAACATTTGGCTGAAATCGCCACCTTCCCTAACTGCAAGCCGCATTTTCGAGACCCCGCTAGGACTTCAGTTTCATCCTCTCGTACTTTCGCTCCATTGCTGACTACGGAAGGACTCTGCATTCTTCTCCCGAAGTCTTTCAAGCGGGAACGATGGTGCCTGATGAAGCTCGAAATCTTCATCTCATTGCTCGTCGCTAATCTTCCTAGTGGAGTGTCGTATGTCAGGGGGCGTCGAAAAATCGGCAACCCTGTTCAATAGCGGAATTTGAACTCGCGCCGGTCAATACATTTTCCGGAGGCACAGGCATGAAGGCACGATATATAAAAACTCTAATCATGGCAGTTTTGGCTTTGACGATTTCAAGCGCAGCGAAAGCCCAGAAAACTTCGGACATCATAAACACGGGCGACGATTTCTTGGCGGTTTGTCAATATGACAACAATCGTCCGCCTGATGTTTGCCTCGCCTACGTTGCTGGCGTGGCCGGCACGCTCGCGCTCAATTGGTCCGACACCGGTCAGCGTATTTGTATTCCCGATAACGCGACACTCAGAACTACCCTTGATTTGGTCCTCCAATATATCAAAGACAACCCGGAAAAGCGAAATCAAAAAACTATTTTCTTGATTGCGCAAGTAGCAATCAAGAAATATGTGTGCGAGGCGCCGAAACAGCCAGCCGCGTCGGCTCCGGCGCCAGACCCGAAGGTGCACCAGTGAGCATCCAAATGCTAGTCAAGGAGAACGTATGGACACCAAAGCATGGAAGTCTTCTATTCGGACTTCCCTGGATGTAAACATTGCCTGGGATTCCAGAACGAGTAGGACGTACTTTCAGGCAATACCTCCCGGTGTGGGGCAAGGATCAACGCAAGCTCGCCAACGATCCTGCGAGAGAACTCCGGTCATATCACCAAGAAATAAAAAAAATCACTCTATTGTTTGTCGTAAACGACGACGTTATTTACCTCCTGCCCCTGCGCGTCCATGCCCTTGAATGTCGAGGTCCGCGTTTTCCCGTTTTTAGAAACCACCGATGTCACGGTCATCACCACTTGGTCGCCTTTCTTCAACGTGGACTCGGTCGTGCGGGCGTCGATCCGCTTCAAGGCTACTGTATCAGCGTTCGGCATGCCGGTAAGGGGGTAGTCTTTGCCGTCGTATTTTGCGGTGTACGCGACGTGAGTCGGATTCCCAGTGGCGTCGATTCCGTCTGCACTGAGCTTGATGTTATCCGCGTCAGAGTCGATCGTTACGGTGATATTCTTCGGTGCTGGCCCCGGGCTGTACTTCGACTTGGTAGGGTTCATCTTCCAGGTCCCAGAGTGCTGATCAGCTGCCGCGGCGGGAACGTTCAGAGCGAGTGCCACGAGCAGCAGTGTCGTTGCGAAAGCGGCAAACATCTTGATTCGCATAATCCGGCCTCCTTCATGGGGTATTACTGCTGCAGCTTTTATGCGCGGACCTTGGCAGAAAGTCCAGAGGATTCTTGCAGATTTCCACAGGGGCTTGCGTGCACGCAAGAGAAGTCCTCGATTGCTCCCCGGGAAGTCCGATTACCGAAGAAATCCACTTGTCCGAGAACAGCAGATGGTTTAGTTGGAAGTTTTCCCAGGGTTGACCGGATACGCAGCGATCGAGAGCCTTGGAAAGTTACGCAGCCACTGGTGTCTGAAATAGGTTACGACAGTGAGGTTGCCATCGAAACGAGCGGAGATTTGCGATTGGTCGTGACACCGGCGTATCCGGCGTTCGCCCTTCCAGTGCGGTATGCGTGCGATGGTTGTTGAAGTAGGTCCTGAAATCGAGCAGCTTGTTTTCGAGATCTGCAGTGGTCCAGAACAACATGCGATCCAAATACTCGCTTCGAAGGGTGCCAATCAGCCTTTCCACGAATGGATGGGACAGGGGAACGTAGGGGATGGACTTGATTTCCGTCACCTCCGCTACCCGCAGATTGGCTTGCCACTGGTGGAACCGATAAAGTGGATCGTTGTCGGAACTAAGGTACTTCGGCATCCAGAGCTGCTCTCGAATGCCGCGGTTGAACATCCGACAGAGTCCGACACCATCGACCTTTCCCGCATGGACGCCGAACCCAATGATGCGGCGCGTGCATTGATCCATGACCACCAGGACCCAGTGGGTCCGCAACGTGGCTGACTCACACCTGAACAGATCAATACTCCAGAGGCTGTCTTTCATGTGGCCCAGGAAAGTCAGCCAGGAGGGACCACCGGAGTCCTGGCCCGGCCGGTGGTGATGGGCGAGAATCCTGCGAACCACGTCTTTATCGATTTGGATGTGGAACGCCAAGGCGATCTGTTGTGCGATTCGCGGACGGCCCCAGGTGGGATTACGCTGCTTCATTTCGACGACCGCACGGACGAGCTCTGCATGCGGTCCTTTCGGGCAGGGCTTCCGACGGCGATTCGGGGAGAACAGCATCCGGTACTTTCGCTTGCTCATAGCTTTGTGAAGGGCTAGCAGAGTCGAGGGCTTCAGTACGATTGCGGAACGGAGCAGGCGAGTTGGACGCATCAAGAGCGCCAGCAAGCCAGCAAGGATGCGGTCTGACGAGTGTAGATGGGGGGGCGTTGCCGGGAGCGATTCAGGAGCAGGAGTTGGTGTTTGAGGAGAAGCAACTCAGCAACGATGGAACGGACACCGCCAGGTCCGAGCAGGCGGGCCAGGGTAGCAAGGAAATGGATGAAGAGAACCACCAGATGGCGCATCGAAGAATGGTAGCAAGACGGGCAATCCTGAGGAATCGTGGGTGAAATAACAATTCGCCAGCCACGCCCGAGACTCGAAGGGGACCTCAGTGTAGCGGGATACGCCGAGCTTTTACGATTACCGAGTGCGACTGGCGTAGGGCGTTCCGAGGTTGACGCGTCCTTCGCTGTTCCTTTTGCACAGAAGACCCTTTCGATTGCTCTTGACATGCACGTTCTTGGAGAACAAAATCGTGCCTGATTTCGCCTTGAGAGGCGAGACCTCAACTTCGTAATCCGAGCGCAGTTTCTTAAAAGACAAGCTCCGCATCGAGCGCCAAAAGGGCAGTACCTCAGCAGTTCCTTTTTCTCCATTCGTGCGGGGCCTAACCTCCTGTCCGACGTACAGGTCTGCACACTTAAGACGCCAGCGGCTCCAGGCCACACCACTCAAGCCCGACTCGCTTCTGCGAGCAGGGATATCGAATTTTTTGAAAAGGAGAACTAGCATGTCAGAAGGAAACAAGAATATAGTCCGTCGTTTGGTCGAAGAAGTTTGGAACAAGGGCAATCTCTCGGTGGCAGACGAGTTCTTTGCCCCCAACTACTCCCACCACGATCCTTCGACGCCCGATCTTGGGCGTGGCCCCGAGAGTGAGAAGAAGAGAGCGACTCTCTACCGCACTGCCTTCCCCGATCTTCGACTAACGATCGAGGACATCATTGCCGAAGGCGAAACAGTGACGGCTCGTTGGTCCTGCCGGGGCACCCATAGAGGTGATCTCAGCGGGATTGGACCAACGGGAAATCAGATCAACATCTCTGGCGTGACCGTTGCCCGCCTCTCGAACGGCAAGATGGTGGAAGGCTGGGTAAACTGGGATGCTCTGGGCCTAATGCAGCAGCTCGGCGTCGTCCCTGAGGTGGCCAAAGTCAAGGCCGCCGCAAGGTAGGCGTCGCGACTTCCCCTGCAAAACCGGAAGGCTCGGTGTGTGTCGTCGGGCCTTCCGTCCGTCAACCGTTGAAACGGGTTGCGATGAGGCATGAAGAACGAGTATGTTGCCGAAACGCCATAAGTAGATAGAAGTACTACACGAATAGTTTGGCGACGGTGGCAGCCTTCGAAATCAACAGCAATCGCGTAAAAGAGCAGCACAGCTCCCACGGCAATGACCGTCGCCTTTGTCCAGTCCGCTTTTCTTTGGACTATATCGCGATTGTGCTTGGAGGTTCAGATATTTAGGTATCCAGGCCGGACCTTTTAGCTCCATTATTTTACGCGGAACTATGCCCTCCGCTTCCCCTCACAAAACTCCGCCAAACGGGGCGAGAGGATAATCGTTGTGATCCGGCTTGACCCACCGATGTTGCTATCGAGGAGGTACGGCGTCCCTGCCATCTAGCCGGTCCTCATAGAAGCTTTCGCGCGAAAAGCTTTCAGTCGGCAAATTCGGTAGTTTTTCCGATCCCTCTGCCATGCCTTCAAGCATGTGGTGAAATTCATCGACCGTCAGTACGCCGTGAGGCAGGGAACTTGCCGTCAAAGCCTCTTTGAGAAGTCGTTCGGCCAACTTCTCCAAAGGCACACCTTGAGAACGCGCCTCAGCAACGAGACGGGCTTCCATGTCTGGATTGAGTTCAACCCGAATGGTCATCGTAATGCGCCTCTATCAAATAGATTAGACGCGTTGGGATCGAAATGCCAGTAGCAACATCCTTGTGCCAACCGAAAATCGAAGCTCGACGTTGCTATTTTATCTCCGGATACTTTTCCCCCTCCGCGCCAGGCAGTTTTGGGCACAGGGAGGCCCACGCCTCTCATGGCCGGATCAATCCCGCAGCGAACTCTATTTTCTCTAAGTTGATTGCAGGTCGAGAAGAACCGTGAGTGCAGTTTGATGGAAGTCCGGAGGCAACGAGAGCGGTCAACGGATAATAAGCCCTTGAGCATCAATCACAGAGCAACCGAGTTTGGGTCGGCAGCGCTCCGGTCTGACGGAATTTTCGCGGAAACGGAAGGAATAGTTCCGCGTAATACTGAAGCTGACACGTCCCGCGTATATTCCTTAATATATAGCAAGCTCTGAGCAGAATAGTGTGATCGGGATCGCCGTTTCTGCCCGGGCGGTCTTTCGGGCTGCTGGCAGTTAAACAGCATCGTCGACGACAAAGCCAGTACGCTCAAGCGCTTGCGAAGGGAAGCAGACGAAGCTACAATCAAGTTGCCGTGTTTTATCCGCGGTGCGATCAGTTTCCTGGTGCGCTTCGGGAAAAGTTAGAGCGTGATGGAAAGTGGAAACGCGATAGTCGCCGATCAATTGTGCAGAGGTCGGATCCGAAGAGGCGGTGCATTCGTGATTGAAAGTAAGGCAACGAACCCGTCGAAACCCCAATATCTTGAAACGCAAGTTAAACGCAACGGGTAAAGCGGGGGAATTAGTTCTTTATTATCAAGGGCCGAGGTAGCTCAGTGGTAGAGCAGCCGATTCGTAATCGGCAGGCCGCGAGTTCAACTCTCGCCCTCGGCTCCATACTTTCAATAGCTTAGCGATCAGTTGACCGAAACCTGCTGCACATCTGCTGCACAAGCAATTCTCTGTTCCAGCCGCTTCATCGCCTCGGTCACCACGCTCGGCAACGTCTTGA
>QHZC01000233.1:781-5046 GCA_003224515.1 Acidobacteriota bacterium | reverse complement strand
AGCGGCAAAGATGCGGGCCGCGCTTTGGTTGGGGATTTCCTTTTCGGTTTTCAGCCAGTGCTGAATATAGCCACGGCAGAATTCGGCACCATCGAGGCCAAGCGTTTCGCAGCAAATCAGCGCGACAGACTCCGCTTCAACCTCGCGGATGTGCCGTGCGGTTTGTTCGCTATCCACAAGCTTTTCGGACGTCGTGTGGCCGAGAACAATGTGGGCGATCTCGTGGAATGTAGTTTTGTGCGGGAGTGCGGCAAGGGGATTTTCATCTCCTCAAACGGCGTGCGCGTGATGTTCAACGCTCGAAGCGCCGTGTCGATGTCGAAGTTGGGAATCGGCGGAGTGTAAGTGTCCTCTCCCTCGGTCTGTGCAAGCACAAACCAATACGGCCGAAACCGGAAGGCGTAGCTTGTCTGCGGTTCGGCTGTCTCGTCTTGGACGCCATCGGTCTGGGTGGCTCTTTTGAACGGCATCGGCATGCAAAGGGTGATTCCTTTCTCCCCTTTGCGAACTTGCCGTTTGCGTTCGAGCCATCCGTGATAGGTATTGAGGTGGATGCACTGTTCCAGCGCAAGCAATGCATTCCCGAAGCTGTAGTTATGAAACGCGGTGTAGGCTTCGAGCAATCGACCCGGTTTTTCCACTGCATCCCGCAGTAATTCTCCCCAAGTGGTGTGCTGTCTTTCTGTCATTTTGTTTTCCTCTTTCTCCTTTTTTCGAGCGTGATTTCCGCTTGAAAAAAAGAAGCAAATGCCCTTCCTGGCGGTCCCCTGCGCTGCACCGCCCGCGCTGTCAAGGCCGCGCAGTTTGCGTTCACGGGAGCGGAGCGGACGGCCTTGACAGAACAAGCGGGTGGGGAAGCGCACTCTTACGGCAGGAAGGGCAGAGGAATAAGTCCTACTGTTGGAAGTTCCCGGTGGTGTGGTCAGACGATTGATTTCAGGCCGGCGAAAAGCGGAGTGTCCACCCAGTCTTGGCCAGCCGGAGGCTCATCAGGACCGTTTTGCTGTGGAATTTCGGCGGCGACCAATTCGAACGGCTGGAACGCCTCATGGAGCATGGCGGCGTACTTCTTGCGGTCGTAGCCAAACCATCCTTCCCAAAGCGCAAAGGCCCGTACTCGATCATTTGGCACTGCGGACTCGCTATCGGTGATGATGTATTCGATGTTCTGACCCGGACGCAGTTTGACCCCACTTCCGAACAGTTGTTGCGCGGCAATCGCAGTTACACCTGCTTTTTGATAGTCGCGCGGCCCTCGCGTGATTCGCTTGCTCACGACGAGATCCTTGATCTCCACATCTCCACTCGCTAGGCGTTCTTCGTAAGCAGCCAAGGCCGTACGTCCAACTTCCAGCTTTTGAAGATAGGAATCGTAGTCGTGGGCTTCGGCGAGGATCGAGAGCACCTCATGCTGCATTCGATTCAGTAGAGGAGGTGTATCGTGGCGTCGGCATTCGAGGCCTCTGATCTTGACTTCACCATCCTCACCAACTGCGAAAAAACGGTTTGGGACTGGAACACCCTGATATTGCTTCGATGGAAGGAAAACAACGTATCTGTAGACGGACTCAATTGCTAAAGGCAGACGGGTCTGATCCTCGATATCTCGGGCGAGTTTCTCGTAATCGTCGTGCGTCGCTCCTTCCTTCCATACATAGAGCGAGTCCACCAGAGCGTGCAACAATTCATATCCGCGGCTCTCCGCTATTTCCTTTGCTACGAGAAGCGTTTCCCTGGCCACGGCATTGATGGCTTCGTGGGCCTCGATCTTTCCAAACCGCGCGTTCTTGTAACCCGTATACCCAAAGCAGCATACAAGTAGCCACTTCAGCGAGTCCCTTAGCAGTTTGAATCTCAGCGCAAGGTCGGAGGCCGATACCTTTTGAAGTTTCTTCAGTTCTGTCCTTTTGGCGATCAGTCGCTCGACGACCCGGCTCGTGATGCCCCGCCTCTTCTGGCAAATTCGATAGTCCAGCTCTGGTATCCGTGGGGCATCGGGGCAGCAAGGGCAATTGACGGTCTCGGGAGAGATGTTGAAACGGGCCATGATGCTTGGGAACTGGCTCACAAAATCCAGCTCGGCGACATTGGGGGTAAAACCAAGCTTCGGTACAAAAACCAGGCCGCCCCGATCTGCGGCCAGCAGCTCGTCGAGTTGCTTTGGATCTTCCGGCTCCGCTTTTTGCTCGGGTATCAACACACCGTCGCGGTGAGCGAGTTCCATCTGCATGTAAGAGATTCCTGTTCCTGTTGTTGTTCTCGCTGCGTATTGGATTGGCAGCTTGGTGACTCGTGCCAGTTCCCAGAGTCCGGCGAAATCGCATTTCTCCGAAATGAAGGAATTCTGCTTATCGACGTGGATACGCCCGAAGAGTGTTGTTGCACTTGCTTTGAAAAGTATGCGTCCGTAGCTCATATAGCTGCGCGCTCGTGATTGCTGAACGGAGGCGGCCTGATCGCGGTTCAGGTTCAGGGAGAATTTCAAGTGCTCCGCCTGCTGGCGAAGCAGCGGCAAAATCGTTGAATCACCCCACTCTGAAAGGATTACATCCGGGTCCTCGCGCTTAAGCAAATGGGCGAATCCCAATGCCGGCGGTTCGCCGCTTTCGTCAAGTTCCCAGCAAGTTCCATCTATCTCAACCTCGAGGGCAGGTCTCTGCCCATGTGCCGGATCGATGCCCGAACATCCGGTTAGTCGAATCTGCATAATCTTGAGAGGCGGCATCTCGTAATCGAGCGTCCATTCACTGTCGCGGCATTCGATAGCTTGGATTCTTCCTTCTTCGTCCGCTGCTACTTCCACGAGGGCCAGGGGAAATACTCGCTTCTCCCAACAGTAGAGCGAGGCAACCATAAGGTCGCTGTTGTACAGCTGCAGCCGCGAATCGAAGCGGTGCACCCACCGTCCCCACCCGACGAACTCGGTGGGAGCAAGAACCGACACTTCGAGGACTTTTCGCTGCGCATTCAGCCATAGGTCGGTCCTCTCCGTCAGCCGGACTCGAAGTTTTGTGGCTTGTTTCTGAGCGGCGTCCTGGAGATGGGCAAGGCCTTCCTCACTCCCCGATACAAAAAACGCTGGGGTAAATGAGTCAGTCAAACGGTAGTGCGCTTGATTCCTGTCGATCAGCCACAGCGTCATCCCCTGTTTGTTCGAGTAGAGGTCGAGAATCCATCCTTGCAGCAATTTCACAAAGCACCCCTGCGTTCTGAAGAACTTTTTCGATGGCGTGCAAGCGCTTTTCCTGGTCGAGTGCAATGGAGAGCAGAATGGCTTCCATCGGATTGTCGTGACACTGGTAGGTCGCTGCCTGGGTGTAGCAGCGCACGCGGACAAAGAGCCTGTCGAAGTGCGGCTGATCCTCCCGTCTCAATGCACGCCTAAACTTTTTCCATCGCTCTGCTGCTTGTTGGATTAGTTGGACGAATGTAGGGACGGTCCTGCCCATAGTGCGCCTCCAAGGGTTTACTTCAGACAGATAGGAGCGGTGCGGCTTTCTCGCGGGTAAAGGAGAGTTCGTCACCCGGCCGCGCTTCAACCTTCACAACTTCGTTTGCTTCTTTGCAGAGTCTCTGGAGGAAATCCCGTCGCTTTGCTTTGTAGGAAGTTGCGTCAGAAAACACCGCAACCGAGATGGCTCTTGGAAGGAAGTAGTGCGAGAGGCGCGGCATTTCCGGGCAGCCGTAATAAACCGTCAGCGCACGACTGGGCAGCACCCAGGGTTTTTGGGAGGGCTGTGTTTCCCCACTACTTCCTGCGAGGGGCAAATTCATGGCGACCTACCGTTGGCCCGGGATAGCCTAACCATGACTGATGTTCGCGCGATCACACCCAACTGTTCCGGATTGAGTCGGCCTAACTGTGAAATTGTTTCCTCGGTCAGACCGTCCGCAAGATATTCCTTGTTGGGATCGCCAGTGAGATTCTCAAACGGCAGTACCGCCAGCATGATTTTTTGCGACTTCGGCGGCGTTGTCCCCCCCAAAGTGCCGCCATGACGCAAAACAGACGACCACCAAAAGGGCGGCAAACCAACTGATGACCGCAGCTTTCCGCCAGTGCCTTGGCGTTTTCGGAACCACCTCATCTGCAGGACTCTGGAGGGCGAAGACTTGAACTGCGGCATGTCTTGCGGTCTCTGCCGCTTCGGCAACTGTGACATCCGCCGTGAACTGGTACCCCTTTCGAGCAATCGTGACGATCAAGCGAGTGTCTTCCACGTTGTCACCCAGCGCCTTGCGCAAATGGGAGATGTATTGCGTCA
>QHZC01000233.1:0-762 GCA_003224515.1 Acidobacteriota bacterium | reverse complement strand
TGCAGCAATTCCTCTTTGGTGACCAGACGGTTGGGGTTTTGAGCTAGAAAGAGCAGGACGTCGAAAGCTTTAGGAGTCAGGGAAACGGGTGAATCCACGCGAGACAGCGTGCGCCTACCTTGGCCCAGCACAAACTGTCCGAAGCGGTACAAGCTGGTCATGTGAATCTGATAGCTTATAGGGCCATGCGGAGTTTTTCATCGGTTTTTACAGTCTTCTGAAGGACGCGAAGTTTTCTGAAGCAGAGAGTCAATTCGGCAGATTGAGCTTCTTCAAGAGCGCGGCAAATCGCGGGTCGTTGTGCAAGCTCTTCAGTAGGGGGTCCACTTTCGTTTCGGTCAAACCGCCGTCACGCTGGGAATAAGCTCGGTCAAGCCACTCGAACGCTTTGTCGGACTGGTTCCGGAAGGCATAAACCAGCGCGATCTGGTACGCACCGCTTGCATGGTATTTCGCAATTAGCTCACTCAACGCGGCATGCGACTCCCTTTCCCGACCAAGCGCGTAGTATGCAATCGCATACAGAGATGCACGTACGAGAGGATACGGCACTAGCTCGATTTCGGGCAAAGCATCCTGAGGCCGTCGTTGCATGATGTATAGCTGGCTCAACAAGTTATGGCTGGCCCAAATATCTGGGCTCAGTTCAAGGGCCTTCTTGAAATCCGCTTCGGCTTTATCCAGCTGCCCCATGAAAAACTCGGTCTCTCCAAGGCTCTCCCAGCTCTCCGCATTGAGCGGATCCAAGTCAACGGCGCGGCG
>QHZC01000232.1 GCA_003224515.1 Acidobacteriota bacterium | reverse complement strand
CGCTCAACCTGCGCCGTCCGATTTACAAGGCCACCGCCGCTTATGGCCACTTCGGCCGCAGCGGAGCGGGATTCACGTGGGAGCGCACGGACCGCGCCGATGCTCTCCGCAAGGCCGCCGGTCTCGGGGCAGCCGCGACTGCCGAAGTCGGGGCGCGCAGCTAACTTCCAAGACTAGAGAAACATCAGACCCGGCAATGTGCGGGTCTTTGACGGGGGACTTTGGGTTACTCCCCTCTCGGACGAAATTCACAATTGAGGAGCAAGACTTTGGCAATCGCTGAACTGAAAAAAGGTGATGTGAAGGACCTGGGGCTGGCCGATGCCGGCAAGCGCAAGATCGAATGGGCGGGACAGCAAATGCCCGTGCTCGAATCGATCCGCAAGCGTTTCCTTAAGGAGCAGCCGCTCAAGGGACTGCGTGTTTCCGCCTGTTTGCACGTGACCAGCGAAACCGCAAACCTTATGATCGCGCTGCGCGACGGCGGTGCCGACGGGGTGTTGTGCGCCTCCAACCCGCTATCCACGCAGGACGAAGTCGCTGCCTCACTGAATCACGACTACAACATTCCCACTTTCGCCATCAAAGGCGAGGATAACAGCACCTACTATTTGCATCTCAGCGCTGCGCTGGAGCACAAGCCACAGTTCACCATGGACGACGGCGCGGACCTGGTTACCATGCTGCTGACCAAGCGTACCGAGCTCGTCCCGAACGTGATCGCCGGAACGGAAGAAACCACCACCGGCGTGATCCGCCTTCGCGCCATGGCCAAGGACGGCACGCTGAAGTATCCGATCATTGCGGTGAATGACGCGATGACAAAACATTTCTTCGACAATCGTTACGGCACAGGCCAGTCCACGATTGACGGCGTTATTCGCGCTACGAACGTTCTGCTCGCTGGCCTAAAGGTAGTGATTGCCGGTTACGGCTGGTGCGGTCGCGGCGTGGCCATGCGCGCCAAGGGCCTCGGCGCGGACGTGATCGTTACGGAAATCGATCCGGTGAAGGGCATCGAAGCGGTCATGGACGGCTTCCGAGTGATGCCCATGGCCGACGCGGTGAAGGAAGGCGACGTTTACATCACCGTAACGGGAAACAAGAGCGTGATCCGCGGCGAGCATTTCGAAAAGATGAAGGGCGGGGCGATTGTTTGCAACTCCGGCCACTTCAACGTGGAGATTGACATCTCGGCGCTGGAAAAGATGTCCAGTGGCAAGCGCGAAGTTCGCCCGCTCGTAGATGAATATCAGATGAAGAACGGCCGCAAGGTTTACCTGCTCGGAGAAGGACGTCTCGTCAATCTGGCGGCCGCCGAAGGACATCCCGCAGCCGTAATGGACATGAGCTTCGCCAATCAGGCGCTCTCCGCCGAATACCTGCGCGCAAATCACAAGAACCTCAAGCCGCAGGTATATGTGGTTCCGGAACACCTGGACAAGGAAATCGCCCGCCTCAAGCTCGATTCAATGGGTCACAGATTGGACAAGCTCACGGCGGAGCAGGAACGCTACCTCGCGTCCTGGCAGGAAGGCACGTAACTCTCGCCGCATTCCGGGCCGCTTGATCGTGTTATCTTTCTAGGGGCGCAGCACTCCGACGGGATGGGAACAGGTGCTGCGCCCTTATGCATTTGCTGATAGTTTTTCAGTCTGACTTGCATGCATGTGGGACCTTTGCACAAACGCCCTTGATACGGCCAAGCTGCGCGGCGCTGCTTACGGCGACGTGCGCGTGATGCATCTGCGCCAGCGCGACCTCACGACAAAGAACGGTCAGGTCGGCACACTGGCACAGAGCGAGTCGATCGGCCTCGGCATTCGCGTTCTGGCGAATGGTGCCTGGGGCTTTGCCTCCACGGATCGTTTAACGCGCGAAGGCGTTGCGGCTTGTGCAGCGCAGGCTGTTTCCATCGCGAAGGCATCGGCACTAGCGAAACGTGGCGAAGTTGTCCTTGCTGCGGAACTACCCTACGTGGACAGTTGGCAGAGCCCGTTCCGCAAAGACCCGTTCGAAATTCCCCTCGAGACTCAGCTGGCACTGCTGCTTGCTGCCGACGCCGAAATGCGCCGCGTGAAAGGCGTAACGCTGACGGAAACGGACATGCAATTCCGCAAAATCGATTCATGGTTTGCCTCGAGTATCGGCTCACACATTCACCAGCGTAAAGTGATTTCCGGCTGCGGAATTTCCGCCACCTCGTTTCAGAGCGAAGAAATTCAAAAGCGTTCTTATCCCAATAGTTTTGGCGGCCAGCATTCGCTGCAAGGTTACGAACTCGTTGAATCGCTTGATTTGGTGAGAAACGCGCCGGTCATCGCCGAAGAAGCCGTCGCGCTTCACTCCGCCTCGCAATGCCCGGAAAAAATCGGCACGCTCATCCTTGGCGGCAGCCAGCTCGGGCTGCAGATTCACGAATCGGTCGGCCACCCCATCGAGCTGGACCGCGTTCTTGGTCAGGAAGCGAATTTCGCGGGCACGAGTTTTCTGACGCTCGATCAGTTGAACCAACTGAAATACGCCTCAAGCATTGTGAATGTCGTCGCCGACGCGCGGCTCGATCATGGACAGGGACTCGGCACTTTTGCTTACGACGACGAAGGCGTTCCCGCACAGTGTACCGACATCATTAAAGACGGCAAATTCCGCGGCTATCTTTCGAATCGCGAAACAGCGCACCTCGTTGGCCTGGACCGCTCTTCCGGAACGATGCGCACGGAAAGCTGGAACCGCCTTCCGATCATCCGAATGACGAACGTCAGCTTGCTGCCGGGCTCGTGGAACTACGACGATTTGATCGCCGACACACATGACGGAATCCTGATGGAGACGAATCGCTCCTGGTCCATCGATGACCGGCGCTACCAGTTTCAGTTTTCGACGGAAATCGGCTGGGAGATCAAAGGCGGAAAGAAGTTCCGCATGCTGAAGAATCCCAGCTACAGCGGAATTACCACAGAGTTCTGGAATTCCTGCGACGCCATCTGCAAGTTTGATTATTGGACGCTGTGGGGCACACCCAATTGCGGAAAAGGGCAGCCCATGCAGACCATGGGCACGGGCCACGGGGCATCACCGGCGCGTTTTCGCAACGTGCGCATCGGAACGGCATTTTCGAACCAATGAAACCGGCGTCCAAGATTGGAAAAGCATCAACAGGGACGAGCGCAGGAGCCGCGGAGCTTCTTCACGAGCGCGAGCTTCGGCGCATCGCCGATACGGTTCTTCGTCTTGGGAAATCCGCAGGAGCCGAAGAGACGGAAGTCCACGTGGACGAAGTTGCCGACGCTTTGACGCGTTTCGCCAACAACGCCATTCACCAGAACGTCGCCGAACACGGGCTGACGGTTTCCATCCGCACCGTCGTCGACGGCCGCACTGCGCGCGCCACCACGAATCGCATTGATGAAGACTCGCTCCGCGCCGCGACCGAAGCTTCTCTCTCGCTCGCGCACAGCCAGCCTAAAAATCCGCGGCTCCTGCCGATGCCTGGAAGACAGCGTTATCGCCCCGTGAACCGGTTCATCAAGTACACCGCCGCGCTCTCCGCTGAACAGCGAGCCCTTGCGGTCCAGCGTGCCTGTGACTCGGCTGTCAAGAAAGGCCAGATCGCCGCAGGAATCTATTCGAACGGCCAAAGCCAGTCCGCACTGGGCAATTCTCGAGGCCTTTTTGCAGCCTATCGCGAAACGCATTCCGAATTTTCCATCACCGTGCAGGAAGGCTCTGCTGCGAGCTGGGCCAAAGCCAACTCCGCCGATGTCCGTGCCTTCGACCCGCAGAAACTCGCCGCGCGAGCCTGCGAGAAGGCGCATCTTGCCGTCAACGCGCGCGAGCTTGCCCCTGGACGCCACACGGTAATCCTCGAACCCGCGGCCGTGCTCGATCTCGTCGGGTTTCTTTTTTACGATTTCGCCGCGACCGCGCTGGAAGACAAACGTTCCTGCCTGAACGAACGCATGGGTAAGCAGCTCTTCGGACAAAACATAACCATCACCGACGACGTTTATCATCCGCTGCAACAGGGCGCGCCGTTCGATGGCGAGGGACTGCCTCGCCAACGCGTATTACTAGTGGATCGCGGCGTTCCCAGGAATCTTGTCTATTCACGCGCCGCCGCCAAAGCCGCGCGCAAACAACCCACCGGGCACGGGTTTGCTCTTCCGAATGAATACGGGGAAGCGCCGATGAATCTGGTCTTCGACGGCGGTGATTCATCGCCAGAGAAAATGGTCGCCTCCACCGAACGCGGGTTGCTCGTGACCCGCCTGTGGTATATCCGCGAAGTTGATCCCTACGAAAAGATCATGACCGGTATGACCCGCGATGGCCTGTTTCTCGTTGAGAATGGGCGCGTTACCGGCGC
>QHZC01000231.1:466-3554 GCA_003224515.1 Acidobacteriota bacterium | reverse complement strand
GCATCGCCGGAGCTCCTCTGCAGGCCCAAATCATTCTGGCCACATCCCCATATGTAAGGGGGCTGTGCTGCATCTCGATCCACAGAAAATCGTAACCGGCGTTGGCCATCGCGCAATAGATATTCGGGTCGGGAGAGAAGACCGTGGCGCCGACAATCTGCTTGCCTTCCATGAGTTTCTGCTTGGCCGTATTATAGAGTCGCGCTGGTGCCTTTTGCCCTGGCACTTGCGCCTTTCCAGCCGTTATCCAGCACAAGACAATACAAACCCCCGTGAACAAGACGACTTGCTTTGCTCTCATCAGCTTCTCCTTGCACAGAAGCATCATTTCAGGCGCCTCAAGAAATTCATACTCCACTAGCGAAATCAGGCGGGCACCCGCATGCCAGGTGACTCGCCATTTTTGCATGGATGGCCCGGCACAAGTACCTGCGTCGCAAAACCGGACAAGTCCCCAGTCCGGCTTCCCGCTGAATTCCACTTCGACGATTACGGCGTTAACCGGGACTTGAGTCGAGTTTATTGCGGGACACACGGCAAAAAAACTAGAATTAGAACACTATGCGTGTTCTTCTTTGCTGCCTGCTTGCCTCGGTGACGACCACTACTCTCGCGCTGACTTCAGAGGACCTTCGTCAAATGTACGGCGCTTCCACCAACGTTGTTCCGCGCCGCGACGGCACTCCCAATTCAGAAAGTTTCCTTCTATCTCCAAATATTAAACTCAATGTGCAGTATGGGTCAGATATGCAAGCTTGCCTCATGACCTTTGAGCCTGGGGCACCTCAACAGCCTGAGGAACATGGTGAACAGCTGATGTCGTCCACCAGAATCTCTGAGATTCTGGAACAGGTCGCACCTGCAGACAAGAGAGGAGAGAAACCACGCGACGGGTCGAGCGGGATATCTTGCGCAGGGTCTATCGGAATTTGGTTCGAAAATTATGCAAATGTGTACATCAGACATGACATCCGGTGTGGGGAAGATCCAAATTCAGAAAAGCGAGTGAGAGTTAACTTTAAGCGAGAAGTTTGTCCGAAATTTGAGCATTGAGATGGAATTATTGAGCAAGTGCTGCTGGCAGTGGAGGCACCGCAATCAGTTCGCGGAGTGCTTCGACGGTGTTCCTGTCACGGCCAACCATCCTGTAGAGAGCGTGAGCTTCTTCTCGCGCTGACTGGCGCCCGAGCACAAAAGAACATTCTTCGACGGCCACTTCCCTCATGCCGCTGCAGCCAACCATTCAAATCGGATAGGCAGAGAACTCTCCTCAATGGATTAAGAGGCCCTCAGAAAAGAAAGGGTAAAAGGAAAAATGCAGGAACTGGTGCACTTGATCGGAGAGATGTTTGGGGCGGACTGAATCCTCTACTGTAAGCTTATAGGGAGCGAAGCCGACATGGTGAGAGTCTGACTCTTGCCACCTGCATGCCGCTGATGGTCCAGCGCGCTGGACCGCTGGAGCCCGAAGTTCAGCGCTCCGCGCAACTGCGAGCTGTCGTATCTGGACCGCTCGAAGATGTCAGACTTGCTGGCCGGCGCTTGCGTCCGGCCCCGAAAATCCCTTTGCTGCCTGATCTACCGTGGGAAACATCTCGATCAGCTTGTCTACCTTTGTCAATTTCAGGCTATGTTCAATCATCGGCTGTGCCGCGGCTATCCGGAGCGTACCACGTGCCCTGTTCAGCTTCGTCAAGCACCTTACGATCGCTCCAATCGCCGCGCTGTCGGCATGCGTCACGCCCGCCATGTCAAAAATCACCCGCGTCTCGCGCGCCGCGATCATTTCATCCACTTCTCGCTCCAGCCGCGCGCATTCCGGCCCAGAATGTATGCTGCCTTGAATCACGAGCGCGGTCATACCTGGTTGCAAAGCTCGTTTTGTGAAGTCTAGGATCACGACCCTGTGCGCTCCTCGCCCTCATACGGGAACTGCCGGATCAGCCGCACGCAATCCCCAAGCGCCGAAAAAATCGAAGTCCCCCACCCGCACGGCACAACCGAAGCCGTCTTTTGGTTTACCGCCTTGTCCGCTTCCGCATAAAACCGTACCCGTTGCCCTGGAGGCGGCACGGCAAACTCCTTCACTGTGATCGCAAACGTTACGTTACCACCTGCCGTCTGCTTCACAATCGAAAAGTGATGCAGCTGCATCAACTGCTCCGCGGAATCTGCCTGTATGTGCACCCAATCGCTCATCCACCCATTCCTTGCTGTCCCTGTTACGTCCGCCGCGGATACTAGGCCACCGACAGACCCAAGTCAACGGTTGCCGGGGTGAGAGATACGAACCCCATGTTTCTGCCCCACCCCTGGGCGTGGGCTTCGAAACAGTGTCCGGTTGATGTGCTATGGACAAGCCTTCCCGCTGAAGGAACATGGAGAGGTTTGCCGCATTACACGCCCAGTGACCCGACATTCAGACAGAAGCTCTTCTGGTGGCGGCAAGGATACAACTGGCGTGCAGAGCACCGGCCGCATTGGCCGTGACTGGACGGCGGCTAGATGGCATCGCTCCTCCTTTGGGAGGAGGCCAGTGCTGGCTGGAAAGTTGGCTTCCTCACGCGGCAGCCAACCACTCAAATCTAACGGGCATAGGTTCGGTCCACTTCCCTCCCCCGGCACCATCGATACTGCCACGCCCCACAAAATTCCAAGTGCCTGACGCTATGTAGCATTCTCCACCAGGGGTTAGCGTGATTTTCTCAATGTGCTTTGCGAGTTCCGCCCGCACGTGGGCAATGTCGGAGTTCATGATTGTCCGAAGATTTCGCATCCGCGCCGTGACAAAACCCCGAATGTCGCGAAGTTTGGTGCGAAGAGAATCCGGGTGGGCATCGAGGAGCCGCGCGGTGATCTCGCTGATTTGGCGTTCGCGGTCGGTTTTGTATTTGCGCGGGCGGCCTGGCCTGAGGGTCGCGGACCTATCAGCATCACCCCTACATTCACGAGAGCAATACACTTCCGATTCGCCGTACCGCGTGAAACAAACCGCACCGAGCACGATTCCGCATTTGTCGCACATTTCTCGAGCGAAGCAGCCGTAATTCGCGAGAAGCTCGCAGCTCTTCTGGATGGCTAGCAGCAT
>QHZC01000231.1:0-327 GCA_003224515.1 Acidobacteriota bacterium | reverse complement strand
TTTTCGCCACGAGCAAGTGGCGAAAAGTGGGTCGCTCCAGCCCGCTCCGGTGCATTACCCGCGTCCAAACTGCGTGTCGCGCCATGTGCAACCTCTGTGCCCCCAACAATTTCGCCTCACCCCTGGGTGACGCAATCGGTGACGGGGAGGGTTACGTGTGTCTTTCGCGCACCCGTCACCTTTCCGCGCCAGAAAAGGCGATTGAATCTCACTAGGATCTTTGCCCCTCTACCCCTACAGAGACCTCAGAAACAAAAAATGAAAAAGACAAATGTTAGTTTCAGGAAACGAATGGCGCCGTCGCGACAATGTATGGAACCACAGGTG
>QHZC01000230.1 GCA_003224515.1 Acidobacteriota bacterium | reverse complement strand
TTGCCATGGTCCCCGAGCCGTAAGGGTCGACTTTTTCCCTGAGCGGCATCCATGTCTTCCCAGAACTTGAAACCGGTACGCCTTGCGAACAATTCCGTCCAAGCGCTTTGATTCTGATTTCTAAGACGCGTCGGCGTAATCTATTTGGGGGCGGACGATTCTGTCAAATAGAATCATTCGACAAACTCCAGTCAATTTTAATATGTTCCGATGCCACCTCTCTCTCGAAGAGGCAAAGCTCCGGCGGCGCTGCGGATTTGCGGGCAGCCGGGGTTAAGGGAGGGAGGCGTCAATATGTCTTTGCATGCCTGCCGCTGGCCACCAACCTAGCTCTCCGAAACCCTCGGAGAGGCTTTCCGGCGGACAGCACAGAAAGACGTGGTTCTTGTGTTATGCGTGTGATGCTGCGGATGCGTCAGTTCGCTTGAACATCCTTGAACAATCGAATCAGCTCTGAGAGCACCTTAGGAGTATCATTCGACTTCAGGAAGACCAGTCCTACGTCCCGCGTTACCCGGTGGCCGCGAATCCTCAAGCAATGCAACTCTTTTCGCTTCAATTCTTCGGCCACGGCACGGAGCGGAATGATGCTGATCCCCAAGTCGATCTTAATGAGCGGCTTTATTGTAGCGACGTTCTCCGTCTCCATGAGGATTCGAGGTTCGATTCCCGCCTCACGGAAGAACTTCTCAAGAACGCCGCGGGTGTGAGTTTCTTTTGAAAAAATGATCAGCGGGTGTTCGGGAATCTCCTTTGCTTGGATCCAACGTCTCTTGGACAGCGTGGGATGTTTCCTGCTTACTACCACTACCATCTCTTCTGTGCACAATGGAATGACTTGCAGATCGGATTCTCGGATAGGCAAGGTGAGCACGCCGATATCGAGGGAGTTGTCTCGAAGCTTCGAAAGCAGTGCGTCCGTGGCCCCGGTGGCAATTTCCAGCTCAATCCGCGGATGAAGTGCTTTGAACTTTTCGAGAACCGGAGGCAGGATGTAAATGCAAGCCATCATGCCCGCGCCTATTCTCAGATATCCCCACTCAAGTTGCCTAAACTTTGAGATCTCCAGCGTCGCGTTCCTCAGATCTTGAAAAATTCTCCGCGCGTACCGAAGGAACGTCTCCCCTGCGGGGGTTATGAAAATTCTCTTCTTAACCCGCTTGAAAAGTCGCTCGCCTAATTCATCCTCGAGCAATCCGATTTTCCGGCTGATGGCTGATTGCGCGACGTGCAATTGCCGACCGGCCCCGGTGAAGCTGACATTGTCGGCCACCGCAATGAACATCTCCAATTGTCTGAGGTCCATAGGCAGCTAAAATATCTCAAGTTGCCGTTTTATATCTAAAATTCGTTGTGAGGGGACACGCCCTTCGCTAGGCGTGCTCCCAGGATCGGCCCTTCCTCTAGCGCTCTGTTTCTCACCGAAACGATGAAAAGGGTCAATCTAGGTTTGTTACCAATCCCAGCTTAAGAATCTATTAGACAGTTGGTCTGCCAAACGGTCTAATCTTGGGCCACAGGCTGCCATTAAGAATGACGAACGATGGGGACGGGATTGAAGGTTGTGAACAAATGCCCTCGCACCTGGTTTAAAGGAACCGAGACTATTTTCTCTCACCTATCCGAACGGCTTCGCGTCTGGATCCAGTATGACGGGCGGACTAAAAGGACCGGAATCTGCGGGACAACCGGCCTCGGCCTGCAGTTTGCCAGTCCGGATTCACACGTTGGCAATTTGGACGTGGCTGATGACGAACAAACAAGCATCCCTCTCACAACATCCTCAAGAGAAATGCTGGTATCTCTGAAATGCGGCTTTTCTTTTATGTTCGCGGGATAGCTGCTCTATGCCACTTCCCCCTCTCATTTGTTTGCGACGCTCGCGGTTGGCATTCCGCCCTCACCTTACGATCGCGGCCATCAGAGCGCGTAAGCAAATTCTCATTACTCCAATCCGTTCGAACGAATCGCCTCGCATGCATGGGGAGGACTAGAATGTCGAAACGAGCCAGGTTTTCCATAAGCCCGCTGTCCATGATCTTCTTGTTGGCGTTTTCCACTTGCGCGGATCGGAGCACACTGGCGCAATCCCCGAGCACCTATGTGTCCGCCATTGCCGCCAAAGCGGGCATAGTTCTGGAGCCCCTTCCACACCTTCAGGGGACCTCTCTGCTAACACTGCCCGCCGACGTGCCGCTACCGGAGGAAATGACTTCGCCGAAGCAAGGATCCATCTATGCCGTGCAGCTTGGTCAGGAACGGGAATACTGGCTGAAGCAGATTGCGGCGACTCCGGCGCTGCGCGACGGCCACTGGCGGCCGGATTTTTCTTCAGTGGATGCCTATCGAAGATCACTTCGCGATCATCGCGAGAATTTGCGAAAGATGCTGGGACTGCTTGACCTAAGCGACAGAGGTCCGGAAGTCAAGAGCGTGGTTCTGGAGTCGGATGGGGTGGGCGTCGAGGATGTGACGATTGCGCTCCAGGAGGATTTTCGGGCGCGCGCCCTGCTGTTTGTACCACATGGCAAGGCAGTGGGGGCGGTGATGGCTCTGCCGGATTCGGAAGAGTCGCGGGAAGCATTCGCTGGAATCGCCGAAGGCGAGACACCGGCGAGTTGGCTCACGTCCCTGTTGGAACATCGGCTCATTGTGTGTGTACCGGTCACGGTAGAACGAGACAGCGATTTTCCGTTTGGAAAGCTTCATCATATTGACCGTCGCCAGCTACTCTATCGCCTGGGTTTCATTGTTGGCCGAACCCTCGTGGGTTTGGAAGTACAGCAGGCGCTGGCGCTGCGAGACTATCTTGTTTCACGTTTTCTCCTTCCGAAGGGGCAGGTGGTTGTCTTGGGTGATGGGCAAGGCGGGATGACCGCTCTGTATGCGGCTGCCATGGATGGCAGCTTTGGTGGCGTAGCGGCAATCGATTACTTCCGGCAGCGGGAGGACTGCTGGGAGGAGCCGGTGGACCGCATGCTGTACGGCCAGCTGAACGAGTTCGGAGACGCTGAAATCGCGGCCCTGATCGCACCGCAACGGCTGCACATTATTTATGCACCCGACGGACCAACGCCGGCTGGCAGCGTGAATGCGGAAGTGGAACGGACGAAACGTTTTTACGCGGGGCTGGGAAAGCCCGGGGAGCTTAGTGTGAGCGAGGAGCCCGGCGGGAATGAGTTGGCGGCCGCGGCTTCGAAGATCACCACCTGGCTGGGTGCAACGGAGGAACAAACGAAGCCACAGATCAATGTCCGCGTGGCGAGCGGCGAGGTAATGAAGGCGCGCGACGAGCAGTTCGAGGCCTTACACCAATACCTACGCCGGCTGGATGCCGAGAGTGACGCGGCGCGGGAGAGCCACTGGAAGTTGTTGTCGACGCCGCCGTCGGATAGGGTCCATCGTGCAGAGGCGCTGCGCCGGGAACTTATGCAGTTAGTGGGAGTTATCCCAGCGGGGAATGGGCCGCTTAATCCTCGCACGCGGCTGCTGCGGCTGACAGACAAGTTTGCGGCCTATGACGTGCTACTGGACGTGTTGCCGGGAGTAGAAGCTTATGGACAACTATTGCTTCCGCGAAATAAGCCGGGACGCTTACCGGTGGTGATTTGCCAACACGGATTGGGAGATGAACCAGCGAAAATTATCGGCTTAGCACGGCAGCCCCTAGAAGTGGAACCTACGATCTACAATTCCTTAGGTTCGCGTCTGGCCGATCTCGGCTACGTCGTATTCGCACCTTACGTGACCGTCCCGATGCCTCAAGAAGTACTGGTGAATCCGCTGGTGCGACAGGCGGCCACCCTAGAAAAGATGCGCACCAGCTTGGAGCTCGCAAAGCTGCATCGCATCATCGATTTTCTTCAGTCTTTACCTCAAGTGGACCCACAACGGATTGGCTACTACGGGCTGTCGTACGGTGGTTATTCCGTGAGCTGGATGTCTCCGCTGGAGCCGCGAATCAGGGCGGCTGTAATCTCGGGACATTTTAACGACTGGCGGACGAAAATCACTTACGAGGAGCATGAGACCGGCTACGAGACCAGCTACCTGAAGCATCCGGACGCGGACTTCTACAACTGGAACGTGCTGAATCGCTTTACGCATGTGGAGCTAATGGCCGCCCAGTGGCCGAGGCCTGTGTGCGTGGAGTTTGGCGAGCGAGACAGCACGACGACGCCGGAGTGGCACGCGCGAGCTTGGCAAGAGGTGACAGCGTACTCTCACGCCTGGGGGCTGGATGGGCTAGAAGCCAAAATCGTGAGGGTTCATTTCGACGGGGTCCACGAAATTCATGGCATTGGGACATTCGCTTTCTTGAACCGTTGGCTTCAACCCCAACAACCCGACGGAAGAGATTATGCCTATACGCCTGTCGAACGGCAGCCAGCTGGACCATACGACGGGCTGGCCGACACTTCGACAACGACGCTGCCGTACGTAACGTATGACTTAGATTCGGCGCAGGACGCAAGAGTAGCAGGACGATTCCACGTTAGTAGGGAGTCTCCGATTTTCGCGGGCCTTGCAATTAAGCTGTCACGCGTCGGTGTTCCCGGTGACCTGATTGTTCGCTTCGGCACAAAGGACGGAGCTAATGACCTCGGGGAGACTCGAATTCCCGCGCAAAGCATTCATCCGCTTTTCGATCTCATGTACAAGGCGAAAATCAAGCCCGTCCGCCTCGACTCTTCAAAGCAATATTTCTTTGAAGTCAGAACGCTTTCGGGCAAAGCCCCCCTGGACTGCTACCGCGTCTATGGCCCGAAACCAATCGGCGGCAAAGACTATCATCCCAACTTCGGGCTGTCTTTTAAGGTGTTGCCCACCACTGAAACTACGATGGCAACCAAAGTCGAGCAAAGATTCGATTTTGTGCGCCCATTGTTGGACGCCTACAGCGGCGGGCCCCCCATCATTGCGACAGATGCGGCGCCGCCTCGTCCCGACGAAATCTCGATCAATGACGGTTGGTCGATTCGCACCGAACAGGGTGAAGACGAGGTGGTTCAGACCGCAGCGGCCGACTTACGTCAATTTTTTCAGAACATCCTTAAGATCCACGTCAAAACTTCACAAAACCCTGCAGGGCCACATGTCGCCCTGCGCGTGACCGCTCCCGGGATAGCGGGAGTAAGCACTTCTGAAGGTTACCGGATTAGTGCCACAAACGGCGAAATCGACATTGAGGCGCTTACCCCCCGCGGCGTCATGCGCGGTGTATACGCTTTCGAGGACCTTCTTCGTTTTCGAAAAGGCCCATTCATTAAGACCGCGTCTTTGATTCGCAATTGCCGCTTTCCACGAAGAATGACACGCGAGGTAGATGTTACCGGGATCCACCGAGGAGATACCTCTCTGCCGTTCGCGTATACAGACGGACTCCTCCAGCGCATATCTCACAGCGGCTTTAATGGACTGTGGGTGTGGGTTAACACTGAGGAAGTAACTCTTGAATCCACGATGTTTCCCGAGTTGAACGATCCGGAAGCAGCAGTCCGCCTGGCTCGTCTGGACGACCTCACGCGGCGCGCCAGACGCTTTGGGATCGACATTTATGCCTACTTCGCCACAGGCGGCTACCACCACCACCTCCCGGAGTCGTTCTTTGAGAATCATCCTGAGGCACGAGGATACGGCTGGGGTCCGCCGATGTGCACCTCCACGGAGAGTGTCCGCCAGTATTACACGGAGACGGTGGGCACTCTCTTTCACCATGCACCACTGGTGAGAGGTCTTATCGTGATCTACGACAGCGAGGGTTTCTGGTATTGCGGTAACGCCGAGCACTCCCTCAAGGAATGCCCACGCTGCAGTCACCGCACGCAACAAGAAGTCGCAGCGGAGATATTGACTACGCTGGGCAACGCGGTGCACAAATTTGGTGGTCGCGACAAAGACATGATTGCTGAGAACTACAACATGGAGTCGGAATGGGTGTTGAAGCTGTTGCCGATGCTCCCCAAAGACATCATTGTCCAATCTGATTTCAACAAGGGGATGGTAGTTGAAAAGGATGGGATCCGGCACCAAACCGAAGACTACATCATATCGGCTGTCGGTCCTCCCGAGCTTTTCGTAAGTGAATACAAGGAGGCTCGTACGGACGGGCTGACGATCACAACCAAAACGGAAAACTCGGTAAGCCAGGAATTCATATTCGTGCCCTACATTCCGTGCTTGGAGCAGTGGTACCAACGCATAGCCAAGATCCGCGAATACGATCTGAATGGATGGTTCGGAAACTGGTTTTTCTATGGCTTCACGTCCTCGCGGACAGAAGAACTGATTAACCGCATGTCATTCGATCCTGCGCCTTCCATGGAGGAGTTGCTCCAACAACAGGCGGAACGCGACTTTGGCTACAAAGCGGCACCTTATGTGCTTGCGGCTTGGCACGATTTCAGCGAGGGTATCCGCGCTTTTCCCTATTCAGACTCGGTGGCGCGGTATCCAGGCCCGCTGCAGAGGGGGCCGAGCAATCCTTTCTTCCTGGATCCGGCCGTCCCGAGTTTTGGCCGGGCACGCGCTTGGCAGAACGATCTCCAATGGACAGACCCGTGGGGTCCTGAGATCACGGCAAAATACTTTGGCCAACTAGAGGACTGGTTTCTAAAAGGGGATGCCGAGCTTGGAAAGGCTCGTCGCGTTGCCGAGCCAGAATATCATTCCGCGATCGACTCCGAATTGAGAGTTGGACGAACCATTCAGACCGCTGTCCGAAGCACCCTTAACCTGATCGAATGGCTCAGGGCGCGAGATGCGTACGACGCCGCAACATCGGAAAGCTGGCATCGAGAAGCTTTGGAAGCCATGAACAAAGTTGCCGTAGCCGAGCAGGAAAACGCGCAACGCATTCTGCCTCTCCTCAACGGCGACTCGCGATTGGGATATGCGTCAGACGGTGCCGGTATCATTCGCGGTGGATTGTTTACCCCTGATTTAGTCAGTTGGAAGACAGGCCAGATAGATGATCTCTTGCTGCGCGTGATTCCGGCCCGCGCACCAGCAGAATCTGCAGGTAGCAACGATCACTGAATTATTGGCTATCGGGACCGCCACTGGCGACGCAGTGTCGAGCAGGCGCCAGCAGTTGATTCAACAGGGTCAGGCGCATACCCGTTCCGGGAGGAGACTAGCGATGTTCCGTCCGCGCATGTTCATTTTCAACTTATGTTTGAGCAATGTGTTGAGACTCGCTTGTCTGGTGTTTCTGGCTGTCCTGGGGAGATCCACAGTCACCTTGGGAGAAGGATTCCGGGCGTCTTTGGTCAAGGTCGATATAACACCATCCGAGCCGCAGTGGCTCTTGGGATATGACCCACGACAGTCTGATGGCGTTCACGATCATTTGTATCATCGCATCGTCGCTATGGACGACGGGAAGACACAGTTCTTTCTCGTTTCCACGGACATTTGCGGTTTTTCTCCCTCCTGGTATGACCAAGTGGTTCGAGAGCTTAGAGCGCAAACCGGTGTGAAGCCGATCCAGGTGTGGTGGACGGTCACCCACACACACTCCGCCCCAGAGGTCGGCCCCCCGGGCTTAGCAGCTGTTTTTATGGGTCATCGCTTCCAGCACGAATCTAATCCTGGTTATTCTGAGTGGGTGAAGCGGAAGCTCATTGCAGGCATCACCGAAGCCCGGCAGAAGCTTGAACCAGCTCGGTTGGGAATTGGGTATGGCCTGGCGATGGCTAATATCAATCGGCGTGCCAGAGACAAGGAAGGGCCCACGTTCCTCGGCCTCAACCCTGACGGGCCGACAGACCGGACCATTGGATTAATTCGTCTCGAGCACTCGGATGGGAAAATACTCACCCTTATTGCCAACTACGCCATGCACGGCACGGTGCTTGGCGGGGAGAACCGGAAAATCAGTGCCGATGCTCCTGGCGCAGTCGCCGAATATGTCGAGCAGCAAATTGGTGCGCCCATGCTGTTCATCAATGGGGCCGCAGGTAATCTCGCACCAATCTACACTGTGTATCCCGACTTCAACAGTGGGCACCTCAGCCAATTCCGAGTCCTCCTCGGGGACAAGATTATTGAAGCCAACCGGAATATTGGACCCACGACCTCGAATGTGAGCCTCACACTTGGGGAACAAATAGTCGAGTCGACAAGGAAAACTGGAATAGGCTGGGATCCCGAACTTTCCAATTACATCAGGGCCACCAGTACGGGCGAAACCGTCGTACGGCTCCCCGTTCGATTTCTTCGAATCAACAGCGATATCGCCATCTGGGCAACTCCCCTCGAGCTTTTTTGCGAGATCGCCATAGAAGTGCGCAGTCGGTCTCCGTTCCCCTATACATTTTATTTCGGTTACTGCAACGGCTGGCTTGGCTACTTGCCAACGAAGGAAGAATTCGCAATGGGTGGATACGAGCCTTCCGTTTCGGCCTTTACGGAGCGGGGAGGCGAGGACTTGGTTCGTGCCGTGGTCAGCTATCTCCAAGGGAGTGAAGTGCGAAGTTCGAGGCGCAGTGATGGTCCTTGACCGGAGTGCGCTCATTCTCCCGCGGTTCCGAGCACGGATCTTGGCGACGCCTCCTCCGATTGTCTTTAGGCAGATTCGATCTCGTGGGTTAAGACCTAACCGAGCCTCCTGACTTCGGATTTCTGCTTCATTCCCCTCGGGGTGCACAATGACTCTCAAACAGTTTATCGCCGCCTCGGTCACTGGTTGCGGACTGAGTCTCTCGATCTGCTCCGCGCTCTTCCCGCAATCGACTGGTGAAATTCCAATCTATCTGGACCGCACCGAGGCTGTCGAAAAGCGAGCAGAGGACTTGCTTCGCAGGATGACTCTCAAGGAGAAGGTCGGACAACTCAACATGCCTTGCGTTTACCTCGACGAGTTGGGCAAGGACATCCCGGCCAAGCTCGCGGCTTGCAAGAGATTTGCCGAGGGAACCTATACCGATGAGATTGGCCCAGGCGGTGGCTTCTTCACGCTGGCGGATCGGGTTTTGCTAGAGGGCGCGCGTCAACAGGCGGAGTACTTTAACCATTTGCAAGAGATCGCGGTCGAAAAAACCCGGCTGAAGATTCCTCTGCTGCAGACGGAGGAAGGGACACACGGCGCAATGTTTCCGGGCGCAACGATTTTCCCCGAAGGTTTGGCCATCGGCAGCTCCTGGGACATGGACTTGGTGAAGTCGATCTACGCGGTGGCCGCCCGGGAAGCTAGGGCGGTGGGAATTCACCAGCTGGGCACGCTGGTGATCGAGCCCAACCGGGACCCGCGGCTCGGCCGGAATGCAGAGGCGTTCAGCGAGGACCCCTACCTTTCCAGTCAGATTGCCCGAGAAATTGTGCATGGCGGACAGGGCGAAAATGTCTTCGCCAATGACCAGGTCGTCACCGTGCTGTCCCACTTCCCCGGCCAGAGCCAGCCGGTGAGCGGGCTCGAGGCCGGCTCGATGGAAATCTCCGAGCGCAACCTGCGCGAAACGTTCTTGATTCCTTGGGTGGCGGGCATCCAGAAGGCCGGGTCTCTGGCGGTAATGGCCACGTATCCCGACGTCGATGACGTGCCTACCCATTCCTCGGAGAAACTCCTGACGCAATTGCTGCGCGAAGAGTTGGGGTTCAAGGGCTTGGTATTAAGCGAAGGCGGTGGCATCGGAACGTTAATCTGGGACCAAATCGTTAAGACGCAAAAAGAAGCGGGTGCTCTCGCGTTGAAGGCTGGCGTAGACGTGGACATCAGTTATGAACCCGCTTACATGAGACCTCTGATTGAGAATGTTGAAGAGGGAAAAGTCTCGATGGCACTTGTAGACCGGGCGGTGCGCCGGGTCCTCGAACAGAAATTCCGATTGGGCCTTTTTGATCACCCGTATGTCGATGTAGAGCGGGCCGCGACGATTCTTCATGCAAAAGGACATCAGGACCTCGCCCTGCGCGCCGCGCGTGAAGGAATCGTGCTGTTGAAGAATGAGAAGAGCTTCCTACCTCTGCCGAAGGACTTGAAGTCCATTGCAGTGATCGGCCCCAACGCCGACGCACCTACGAATCAGCTCGGCGATTACAGCCCCGTGCACAACGGGCCAGCAACTCTGAAGGATTTGCCGCATATTGTTACCGTGCTTGAGGGAATCAACAGGAAGTTATCGAAGGGCACTCGAGTTTTCCACGTGAAGGGTTGCGGCGTGCTTGG
>QHZC01000225.1:2519-4327 GCA_003224515.1 Acidobacteriota bacterium | reverse complement strand
TCCGCCGCGCGCCAAGATCGCGAAAAGGCGGTCGTATCCTAGTGACGGCTGCTTAGGCAAGGCGTTGTACCTTATCTCCAAGACCAGTGCAGTTCGTCTTTTGGATCAAATAGGCATCGGAGCGGCAAACCGATCCACCACCGGGTCTTGGCTCCGACTAGTACGGAGACGAGGATCCGCGGCGACTGCGATTCTCATATATAAGGACCGGTGCAAGTTAGGACTGGGGCGAGATTGCCCGAAATAGGAAGCTCGATTCGTGGAAGTGCATGAAAACAATCGTGGAAACGTCGGGAATCTTGGGCGACCGCGCCGTGACAGTGTAGGATCCTAACAACGACAGGGCAGCGTTCTAACCTGTTCCGAGGATGGCGGGGATAAACTCTGAGCCGGGGAAGGAAGGCGCGGTGTAGCCGAGCCAGTGTTGAACGTCGGTTGACCAAAATACGACGGGAATTGTGAGGGCGAAACTCAGCCAAAATTTGTCGCGAAACATGGCAACGGAGTGCCCGGCGTGACGGTCGTGGCTCCCGTGAATGTGTGACATCTTGTGACCGGCGTGTGGGTCGCAGGCCTGTCCGTGATCACTGTGTGTCGAGTGTTCCATTATTCTTTCCTGGAGCCGCAGACTCGACTGTAAAAATGTTGCATTTGAGGCTGCCGGTCACGGTGACCCAATTATCTAGAGCAGTCCCAAAGCACGGCCGAAATCAACGCGCCGAGCCCTACTACCGCGAATATCGAGCGGATTGCGTGCAAACGATGCCAGCGATCACGCAACAACGCCCAATCTGCTGGAGGGGATTCGGATGTAGTTGCCCGCACCTGGATGTTGATAGGATTGATGAAGACGGCCCATACAAGCAGCATCCCTGCAAGAGAAAGCAACCCAGCCAAGGAGAGAGCGAATATCGCGCCCCGTCTGCGAGTAAGGAAGGCCACCACGAAGGTCGAGAGGAATGCTCCAATCTCGACAGCTCCGACCGTCGTCCGCCAGTTGCGATAAAGCGTATTCTGCACGGTAACGAATAGAGGCCCGGGCAGGGTGACCTTCCCCACCCGCGACATCAAGTGGCCAAGAACCACGCCCGCTGCGAGTGCTGTCAGTAGAAGACTGATGGACCGAGCCGAAATGAGGGCCATACGTACTCCCGATTATGAACCTATTCCTTCGCACCGTAGAGCTACTCCCTTCAATGGCCCCGCGGACGTAACCTTGCCCGATGGTGAGTGTCGATTGCGTAGCGTCAGTGCGCAGCCAAATAGGTCCCCGTCACATATCCCAATGTTGCCCCTATGAGGATGTCCGAGGGGTAGTGCTTTTTCGCTGGGTAGCGCGAGAGACTGACTCCCGTCGCCAGCGCATATGCTCTCCACTTGACCCATTTTTTCTTGGGATATCGGTGAGCGACCACCGCCGCAAATGCAAAACTGGTGGCAGAATGCCCGGATGGGAAAGATCTTCCGCCGCCCCAGAACTTTCCCGTGCTGTTCGGTGTGTAAGGAAACTGGCGATCGAACGCCAGCTTGAGAGCCAAGTCTGCAGTGCCAGCCGCACCCATGGCAGCGAGTGCTTTAAATCCAGTATCGCGCAAATAGGAATGGTGTTTGCCACACCCTATGCCATAAGCGAGTGCAGCTGATCCAAGCTCCAGCCCGAGACCGACGTTTGACCACTGCCCTGCGGTTTGCTGCAAGGGTTTCGATTGAATGCGATTGTCAGTAGGCCGGTCGACCTTTGCGATCAGCACCCCGGTAACTGCCAAGATTGGCAGCTCCCATTTCAAATTGCTGGGACGAACAGCGCT
>QHZC01000225.1:0-2476 GCA_003224515.1 Acidobacteriota bacterium | reverse complement strand
AATCTTTGGCCGTCTCTTGTGCGTGTGGTTGTTGATTCTCCCGCACCTGCTCTGAGAATCCGAGCATGGCGGAGCGCGCTTCCACGTTTTGCGTCTGTTCACCAGATGAGTCGGCCGTCTGAGCGAACGATGTCCTTGGCCCATGAAGTACGGCGGCAAAGATGAGCAAAGAACACACGAGAAGCCGGAAAGCGCATGTGATTCGGGAAATGGGCATGATTTTCAAGACTCCTCTCGAACTCAGATGCAATCTCAACCGCAAGCGCTGGGATGGATTACCGTCAGAACTCAAAATCTAAAGAAAACTGGATTTGGCGAGCGCCGGTTCCAGCGATCGGTTGCCTAAATCCTGGTATCGGAGTCAAACCCGAGCCGAACACCGGATTGATCTGGGAGACGTTCGCACTGTTGAACAGGTTGAAGAATTCCGCTACCACGTCGAGGCGTTTCACACCGCCAAACGGGAAGTACTTGAGAACGCGGAAGTCCATCGTGGCCAGTGCGGATGTGTTCAGAGAATTTCTGCCCAGGCCGAGTGGTCTGGCCGAGAGGGGAAAGGCGTGACTCTGATTTGAGTCAAGACCCGTCAACGCGTTCACAGGCCGGCCACTTTCGAGTGTCAGAATCGGTGCCACTTCAATATGGCTGAACGCTTGCGTGAGCCATCCGGTGTTTTCTTCTGATTTCCCGCTCTTCTCCTCTTCGTCACCAATAGGCAACTCCCACAGCGCGTTGAAAACAAAGCGTTGCTGCTGTTGTTGGCGGGACACTGCATTCTCCGCGCGAAGATCGAAAGGATTTTGGGGTTGCTCATCGAAGTCAGAAGCATCGTCGAATGTTTTCGAAAGTGTGTAGCTCGCCGAGAACGCCAGCTCATCGCTCATCCGTCTGTTAAGCGTGAATGAAACGCCGTTGTAGCTCGAACTCGCTGAATTCTGGAGTTGATAAATGTCGCCGAACTGGGCGTTGAGCCGCCCAGGTGAAAAGACTTCTCGCCCAATCTGCTGTGCTGTCGGGTTTGGGATACCAAGGCTAGCGGCGTTCGCAAACGTCAGGATTACTGGACGTAACAAATTGATGTTAAGCGTTCGAGGCAGCTTAACGCCATGAACAAACAAATAGTCAGCGCGGAGCGTAAGATCCTTTGCCAGCAAGTATTCCGCACCGGCGCTGGCTTGTTGGCTGTAGGGAGTCGCCATGCGCGGATCGGGTCGGAAGATGGATGGGGAAATCCCAGATAGAGGCGCAACAAGTGGCCCACCCTGCGCTGCCGCGAAAAGGCTGGCGGCTGCGTTTCCATCCACTACTTGCTCGAATGCCTGTGAACCGTCTTTCTCGATGGCTCGCGTCAAATTGGCCAGAACATAGCGGTCGAAGAAAACTCCATACCCCGCACGAAAAACCCATTTAGGAGACGGACTCCAAGCGAGACCAATTCGCGGACTGAGGTTATTCGTGTCTTGATTGAAGCCGGCAGGCAAACGCTCAAAGTCGTAACGCACGCCCAGATCAACTGTCAGTTGGCGGCCGAGGGACCAATGGTCCTGTACGAATCCGCCGACACTTGTCACCGGACAATCCACGTTCGAATTCCCGAACGCCTGCCGAAACTGATTAGGATTTCCCGTAAGGAAATCCCCTAGGGAGCCAAAGAGATACACACCATCAAAGCCGTCCTTCACGTTGGCTCGCAGTCTGATGCGATTCACTGTTCCGCCGACTTTCCAAAGATGTTTTCCTCGCGTGCGGGAATAGGTGTAGCTCGCTTGATAATGATTCTCGCGACGTTCGCTGTTCCCTGCATAGGGCCGCCCGAAGGTAACCAGTCCAGCGATGTCAATCTCCGGCCCCAGAGGCTCATTGGTGCGCAAGACCGCACGGCGCGTGGCCCCCTGAAAGCGCAAGTCGCTAACGGCTTCCGAACTTAAGACCGTTGTGAGTGATCCCGAAAGAGCGTTGTCGCTCGTGAAGCTGCTGCCTCGCGCGCTTGCGTCTATGAGGGCGCTCGTGTTGAACGCATCGCCTGATTCCTTGTTGTTTGTAAAGGTGTATCGCAGCATGAGAGCAGTATTTTTCGTGACCTGGTGATCGAGCTTGCCCGCAGCTTCCGTTTCCGGACGCGCAATGGGAGAGAAAGCTGTCGTGATCTGGCGGGTTGCTAACCCTGGAACTGCTCCCGTCGCGAGGAAGGCATTTATGGTTGTGGTCGCGGTAGGGACAATATCTGAGCCGATTTGTCCTCGGTTGTGTTCTTGTTCGAGGGCGACGTAGTAAAACGTTTTGTCCTTGATGACCGGTCCGCCCAGAGCAAAGCCAGCGCGGAAGCGCCGAAACGATGGTTTGCCAGACTCGGTTTCGAACGGATCCCGTGCATTGAATGCGCTGTCCTGCGCAAATATAAACGCGTCGGTGTGAATCGTGTTTGTTCCGGAACGAGTGACGACATTGATCGAACCTCCCGAGGCTCCGCCCGACT
>QHZC01000227.1:907-4674 GCA_003224515.1 Acidobacteriota bacterium | reverse complement strand
CCGTTCGGCTTGACGCTGTCCACTCCATTCACGTCGTGGATCGTCAGCGACCGCACATAGATATGGTGCGCCTCGCCGTAATTCTCGAGCGCAACATGAACGCCACGGCGTTCGGCGCGTTGTGAAGCCGTGTTGGTAATCTCCAGATTCTCAATCTCCCAGTATTCCTGGTTTTTCAGCAGCACGGTGTCCTCGACTGTGCCACCGCCGTTAATCACCGGCTTAACTCCGCCGCCGTACATGCCCACTGTGATCGGTTTGCCTTCCACGCCCGATCCCTTCGGCCAGAGTTGTCCATCCCAGACGGAACTCGATTTCAGCAGGATGCGGTCTCCGGGAAGGAAGCCGGTGCTGTTCACCTTTGTAAGGCTCTTCCACGCCGCCTCTGAACTGGTCCCTGCGTTAGCGTCATTTCCGCTCCGCGAATCGACATAGAAGGTCAGGGCTTTTCTGCCCGTTATTTGGCGCGGTTCAACGCCTCCGTGAGCATCCACGCAAACGAGAGCGGTCAACACTACGAAGATCCCTAGTGCCCTCTGTCGTGATGAATCCACCCGTGGAACGGTCCTCCCCGGGGTAAATGGGTCGCGGGAGGCTGTGGGAGACTCCGGGCATTCCTTCGTGTTTGTCCTCGACCTTCGCAAGATCACAGAGGCCGCTTCCTTGCGGAAACCGGGGCAGCTCGCCGCACCATGAGCTGCCCCAGGTTGTTGTCATCCATTTCGCTAGAACGTGAAGCGGACCGCAAACTGACCGATTCGCAGGTCGCTATTGAAAGACCCGGAGCAGTCGTGCCGCGAGTGTCTTGGCATTCGTTCCGGCATGGCAACGCGGCTCTGCTAAGCGAGGTAGGCGAATCCAGAAGTTGCTCCGGATCGGGGAACATCGACACAAGCGTCTTAGCCATGCTGGGATGGTAACCGAGTCATGACGAGGAGACCACTTCTGGGGGCTGTAGGATTACGACTCAGACTGCGCTTGCCCGATAGCGCGAACCTGTACGCTTCCAACCTTGACGAAAAGCCGCAGAAATACCTGCACCGAATCAACGATGCCGTCACTGGAATGTCGTGCTTGATCGACGATCTTCTTAAACTGTCAAAGGTAACCCGTCACGAACTTCGCCTGTGCGACGTGAGCCTGGGCGCACTCGTCGAGGAAGTCCTGCGCGAAATGGAAAGCGAAACCACCAACCGGAATATCGAATGGCGCATCGACAGCTTGCCGGTCGTGCATTGCGACCACGGCTTGATGAAGCAGTTGTTTGCGAATCTGCTTTCGAATACCGTCAAGTACACGCGCCCACGCGATCCCGCCGCTATTGAGGTCGGCCAGGCCCTCATCGGCGGCGAACGCGTCTATCTGGTGCGAGACAACGGCGTCGGCTTCGATATGAAAACTGCCGGTAAGCTATTCACTGCCTTCCAACGCTTCCATCGAGCTGAAGATTTTGAATGGACAGGCATCGGTCTCGCGACCGTACAGCGTATCATCTCACGCCACGGTGGTCGCATCTGGGGAGAGGCAGAGGTCGGCAAAGGCACTACGTTCCGTTTTACTCTCGGAAATACCCGATGAACTCGATACGATCCTTTTTACCGGATAGTGGTACCGAGTTGACTGTGATGGCCTTTCTGTTTTGGGAACCGTGTCGACCCGCGGGGTTCGTGCGCGGCTTCCTAGTTATTCGATCGGCTTGTGCCCGCTTCGTGTAACGGCGATCTCGGAAGTTAACTATTTGGAATCCACTTTCGTACTATTCCTTGCTGCCCGAGGATTCAGCACACTAAATGTTGGAGGATCCCGTGAACCAGACACATGAACAAGTGGCTTTTCGCGCAGAGCTGGAAGAAATTTGTGGCCAGCTACCAGTCTGTTCTGGGCACCGCTCCTGAAACCTTCTCGGCTTATTGCGAGAAGTTCCGAGAGCGTTGGATCGCGGGGAAGTCTGCCATTTCATACAAAAGCAGGACGCGATCCACTAGGGGTTGGTCCGCAACAGGGAAGTGCAAGAGAAGGCACTCGAATCGCGTCGTGGCCCCGACAGGAGCGATGCGTACGACGGGTTTCACCTCTACTATGCGGGCGAAAGGGAGCGTGAACGCCAAGAGGAACGGGAAGCCCACTTAAGCTCGACTTAACGCGCAGCAACAGCTTCGCTGACGTCGCCAGAGTAAATCACGTTGTGCCCGGCGATGAGGAAGAGCACGAGAATTACGTCCCAAAGCTCAAGAAACTCCGTGGAACATGTTTGGCCACTCTCACTATCGGACGAGAAGCATCGGCGTTCGCGTCGCCGAGGCTGACTTTGTCCGATTCCAGGCGCTCGCGGACTCCAAGGGCATGCTTCTGGGCGAGTGGGTTGCCGCGAGGTTCTCCTGGAGAGGGGAAGTTGCTGCGCTCTGCGCGGGGTCGTCTTCGCCGATGGTCAGGTCGTAGCCGACGAACACGGCCGCGAATCCCGGAAAACTGGTGTCAATCATCGGAGTAACATTGGTTAGGCCAAGGGCCACCGATCTGTTGAAATTCAACGTCTTGCCGTTGAAAGTGAAATCCGCACTTGACGCCAGCTTGCCCGAGATGACGTTGCTACAGGTGTTCAGGAGGTTCAAGTCGCCGCTGCAAGTGAAAAAGCCCTCGGTTCTTCTGAAAGTAGCTATGAGTTGGCCACCGGAAAAGGAATCAGGATTGCTCCAGTCTCCATGCGGCGACACATTGAAATAGACGCTTAGCGTGGAACCGGCCTGGAGCGTCGCCCAGGCGATGCTACCGTTGACGAACACATCGGAAAAGACATGGCACTCCTGAAAAAAAGGGACCGGGTATTCCATCCAGAAACACATAGTAGCCCACAGCCTCTAGGTCACCTGCGCTGGTTACTATTTCCCTGCCGACAAAATGGTCGAATATTCGCGATGCGGGAAGTGGATCGGCCGCTTTGGCCGGCCTGGCAAGTCCCGAGACCAAAACGGCCATAGCCCCGAGTAAAAGGACGTGCAAATCTCTGTTCATGCTTCTCATTGCCTTTTCTCCTAGTAAGCCGGTTAAACCGGCAAGGTGTAGTGAAATGAAAAAGTCATACGAAAGTGGCGTAGCGACCCACGTCGGCCCCGAGTCATGCGGAGCCGCTCGCAACGGCGGCGTTAACCCAGGTAGAGTTGTATGAATCGGGTATGCATCATCCGCTCCCAACAATTCAGCGAGAAAACCTATAGGGATGGTAACCAGGAACCGACTCAGTCGGACTTCACTGAGCAGACAGGAGTGATGGGCTTCGGCTGAGTGGCTACACATTATGCCCAGGTGCTGATTTGTCAAGATAAATATCTAAAATATAAGATCATCCTCGTAATAAGAGTCCTGATAGCCAGCAATCTCCCGCAAGCGGGCTTTGGACTCTTCGCCACCACGTCGAAATCAACCACGATTTCGTTCCGGAAAGCACCGGAAGTAATTTTGTTCAAGCCTCGCCCGAGTGTTCCTTGACCACGCTTCGAGGGTCCTTGTCCTCACGCAGTCCGACAAACTTCGAGTGCCTGGGGCGGTCTCCATCCGTCCAATCGAGGAATTCAATTTGAGCAACCACCTCCGGCCTCAGCCAAACTGCTTTCTTCATCTTTTCAGAAGTGAGTTCCTCGCCCCATCTTGAGCGCCCGGTTTCCGGTAGATTTGCGAAGGGACAGGTTGGTGTCACAAGATGCTGCAATTTCGAGAAGACTTGTCGTCGGGAAGTCGGAACAAACCCGTTACGGTGGTCGTTGTCACTT
>QHZC01000227.1:0-898 GCA_003224515.1 Acidobacteriota bacterium | reverse complement strand
TGTCAAATGCTCTAGTAAAGAGAGCGCCGGGAAAGAGGATCGTGCTGAAGTCGCCGCGCCGCAACAAAAAGCCCCCCGATCCCTGGGTATCGGTATCGTAAGTGCCTACAATCTCCCCTCGAATATTGATGCCGTAGGCCACAGTCCCGAACTCGCCGCCTGCGCTGGGGAAATCAATGGTCGTAAAGACCCCTAGACTCAAGAGAAAGCTGTGGTATACGTGATTGTTGTCCACGTAATCTCCCACGACGTCCCCCGCGTCGTTGATGCTGTTGGCGATAGTCTGGATAGCTCCAGGGAAATCAATCTGGGTAAAGCCTCCCCGGCTCAGTAGAAATCCGTGGATTGGGCCATCTGCGGACGCTGAATAATTCCCCACAATTTCGCCTACATCATTGATGGCCCGGGGAAAGGTGGCCACACCGCCGGGGAAATCAAATGTGCTGAAATTACCGCTGCTCAGCAAGAATCCGTGAGCTCCACTGTACGCTCCCACAATCTCGTTGCGAGCGTTGATCCCCGTAGCCTGGGTACCGGGAGCGCCTGGGAAGTCAATCGTTCGATAGGCCCCGTTGCTCAGTAAGAACCCATGGGACACTCCCCCCGCGTCCGCGAATTGTCCAACGACGTCGCCGTGAGCGTTGATTGCGCGGGCTATCGTATCGACAGAGCCAGGTGGATCGATCGTTTTGAAAGTATACCCCTGAGCAGGTGGGGGCAATTGCGCCCGTCCCACCGAAACTGAACACAATTCGAATACCAGCGCCCAAAGTATGCTGCGTTTCATGATGCACCTCTCCTTGATGGTTGAATGCCTGTGGGGTTGGGAGCACCCTACACCGTCAAGGCTTCTAGGTCAATACGTACGTCCTCGACGTGTCAAAGCTCTTTAGAAATG
>QHZC01000226.1 GCA_003224515.1 Acidobacteriota bacterium | reverse complement strand
CGCCAGTTCCGTGGACTCGTGGAACTGGCCACGAAATATGAACTTCAGTTGGTTACCACAACCACGCTCACTACATCGGGGCGCCGATATGGGATATGGCACAAGTCATCGAACCACTTGATCCGCGCTGGTGCGGTTTTTATTTCGACCTGGGGCATTGCACAACTGACGGCTGCGAGAGCGGATGGGAGACCGCAACGAATCTGGTGATTCCTCGTTTGAAGATGGTTGCGGTCAAAGATTTTGTCTGGAAAAAACTGCCCTCGCGCCGGTTGGAAGCACAAACCTGTCGGATGGGACAGGGAATGGTGCCCTGGAGTGAGTTCCTGCATATTCTCGGACAATCAAATTTTCACGGGCCCATCTCATTGCATCAGGAATACGCCATTGCGAGCGTTGCGGACGACCAAGGAAGAGCAGTTTCACGGGCCACAGTTCCAGAAGTCATGTTAGCCGCGAAAGAGAATCTCGACTATCTCAAGTCGCTGCTGCACGAAGCTTATGAAAAGGCTTCGGGGCTCTAGGCCAAGCATTCGACTATGATCTGCTGCGCCGGGGATTGCAATTTTACTAAAAGCTCTTCCGGAGGGGGTAATTTTGGCGGCGTCTTCTAGAATTACGCGGCGGAGTTTTCTGAAAGCTGCCTCCGTCGGAACCCTTTCTCCTCTCGCAACCGGCCTGATGATAGCGGCACCCAAACGCAAAGCCAGCGACATTCGGATCAAGGAGATCCTTGTCAGTTATGAGGATTTTCCTTATCGCACGCCTTATAAGTTTGGCGGCCGTAGCGCAGACCGTGTAACGATTTTAAACGTTCATTGCACGGCGGAGACGGTTAGCGGCCATGTGGCCAAAGGATTCGGCTCCATGCCCATGGGCAATGAATGGTCGTTTCCATCCAAAACGCTTTCTTACGATACCACACTCAATGCCATGAAACGGCTCGCGGAGCGCATCAGGAAAATCAACGAGGGTTATACAGAACCGGGCCATCCGATAGACATCAATTTCGCTCTCGAACCGGAATACCTCAAAGCCTCGGCCGAAGTCACGCAAGAAATGCGTCTCGATCGGCCGATCCCAAAGCTCTGCACCTTAGTTACTGCAAGCCCCTTCGACGCTGCCATTCATGACGCGTTCGGGAAAGCCCACAATCTCAATTGTTATTTAACTTATGGTCCAGAGTTTGTGAGCCACGACCTGGCCCACTATCTGACGCCGGAGTTTAAGGGCAAATTTCCCGGCCAGTATCTTTTGCGCGCTCCCAAGCCCTGGTTGTGGTGCAATCATTCAGTGGGCGCCTCTGATCCGATTGAAGAATCCGATATCAAGAAGCGACTGAATGATGGCCTTCCAGAGACGCTCGCCGAGTGGATTGTTGCTGATGGCCTCAACCATCTTAAGATAAAACTCGACGGCAACAATCTCGAGCGCGACATCGCTCGAGTGTTGCACATTGACCGCGTAGCGACGGAAGTGGAAACCCATCGCGGCATTCGCCACTGGTATTATTCATTGGATTTCAACGAGCAGTGTCCGGATGTTGATTACCTGCTTAGTTTCATGCGCCGGATTGAGAAAGGATCGCCCGGCGGCTATGAGCGCATTACCTTCATCGAGCAGCCGACTCGGCGGGACCTTGTCGCCACTCCAGAGCAATTGCTTTTCAGGGCTTCCAAGCTAAAGCCCGTGGTAATGGACGAATCGCTGACAGGCTTCGATGCACTTCTGCGCGGCCGAAAGATAGGCTACACGGGGATAGCGCTCAAGGCATGCAAGGGCCAGAGCCAGTCTTTGGTGCTTAATGCCGCCGCACAAGAGTTCAAGATGTATATGACGGCGCAGGATCTGACCTGCCCGGGGGCCTCGCTCATTCAATCCGCAGGCATTGCCGCCCATGTTTTCCCGATTGCTACGCTTGAATCAAACGGGCGCGAATTCGTCCCCTCAGCGAACCGTCCATGGCTTGGAAAATTTTCAGGCTTGTTTGAGGTTCGAGACGGAAAGCTTCACACCGCAAGTCTCGTGGGGCCAGGGCTGAGTGCTGTCTGACCGCTCACAGAGGGTATGATCGCGAAGGTCAATGCCGTCCGTCGAACTGCAGTTATATTGCGGATCGCATGTCGGCTCGACGAGGCGCCCGGTCGCCGACAATACTTTTATGAGGCGAGAAGCGCCTTATACACCTTTTCGAATGCGTGGATGATGTCATCCTCTTCGCGTTCTGTTAGCGACGAAGGGATTGCGAGAATGATGCTGCGCTCGAAGAGGCTATCGGCCACAGGGCACGTTCCTTTCGAGTATTGGATCCTTAAGCCGGAATTATCCGCAAGGCTCCATGGGAAACCGCGACGGTCGATGCTGGTACGTTTCATAAGGCCTGCAATGTTGTAATAAAGATGTAAGCCCCACTCCGTCATCAGAACATTGGAAATTCCCTGTGGAAAAGTCACAATCCCCTCTGCCCTCAATGCCTCATTCACGCGGCTCGCAGTTTCCGGATCGGCATACGTCGTAATCAAGAACGAGCCGGTATCCCCTTCGGGATCCACGATCTTTCGCAATTGAATCTGGGAAAAATTTCCCAAAGCTTTTCGAATGCGGTATTTGCTGCGATGCATGCTCGCTATGATCTTAGGGAGTTTCCTTAATTGCACGCGCAGCACAGCACCGCGAAGCTCATCGAGCCGATAGCCCTGGCCCCACAGGCATAAATCGGGATCGCTGAGGTTTAAGCGTCCTTGATCGTCCCGGGCGTAGCCCAAGTCGTGGGAGGCAAAAGCCCGATGGTAAAGCCGCAGGTTGTTAGTAACCACACAGCCGCCCTCGCCTGAGGTCATGTTTTTATTCATCTGGAAGCTGAACGTGGCGATGTTACCGAAAGTTCCGACTCGCTGGCCTTTGATAGTCCCTCCAACACATTGGGCGCAATCTTCCAGTAAGAATAAGTTATGATGCCGTCCGATCTCTTGGATAGCTTTCACGTCGGCGGGAGCGCCGCTCATGTGTACGACGATAATCCCGGTCGTTTTGCTGCTGATCCGTTCTTCGAGAGATTTCGGGTCGAGGCAGAACGTGTCGTCAATATCCGCCAGCACCGGAATGGCTCCATGATTGACGACTGCCGCAGCCACCGAGATCCACATGTAAGCAGGGACAATCACTTCCTGTCCAGGACCTACACCCAACGCCGAAAGCGCAACATTCAACGCACCGGTACCGCTGCTCACCGCGACAGCATGGGACACTCCGAGAAATTTCGCAAATTCAGATTCGAAGGTCTCGACTTCTTTCTGCAAATTGACGCCGTAATAGCGAAACAACGACCGGCTTCGCATTACCCGATTGACGGCTTGGACTTCCTCGTCATCCATGTGCTGAACGCCGGGGAATTCGAGAGGCAAAGGCTCCGTTCGAACTGGCTTTCCGCCATCAATCGCCAACCGGTTCTCGATAGCTTTGTCATCTCGAACCGCCGTCTTGCCGTCTTGCATGTGAGCTCCTTGGTGGATGTGCCGTTCGAGGTCAGGTAGAACTAAGCAGGATCAGCACTAAATGGGAAAGACAGGAAACCCAGCTCTGCATTTCGCTACATTATTAGAGCTCGTTTTCCGCTGACGCTTCGAAAGGCACTTGGACCCAGAGTAGTGCTTCGCCTCGCCCGTTCAGTAGAAACTAATATATATGCTTTAGGCGCATAGTCAATGATATTATGTCATGTAAGAAATATTAGTACCATCCTTGAACGAAATTCATCTAATTTAGCCGTAACGGAAGGACTTCGATTCATTCGCTGGATATGGGGCGGCAATTGGACGTTTTCCATCCAGTGAATGCAGTTTCCAGGCAAAGTTGCGGGCGCCTAAGTGCTTCGTCGTCCCCGGTAGAAGCCAGCTTTTCGCGCAGGCTTCCCGTCTTCGATGACCGGTTCTTCGTCTTCAACTCCTGGCGTCGTTTCCTGCGCTCTCGACTCAACACCAAGGTCGGTCATCTGAAATTACGGAAAGAGGGGAAACGGTTTGCGACGGATCGACTTCACCGCAAATCCTTCCAGTCTGCCGTTGGTGCGTCGTGCGAGCGGCCGAGCATTCTAGACCGGACTAAACGTCCGGCTCCGTAGGAGTCCTCGCCGCAAGCGGCGGGGAGGACGTCAATGTGCTCCTTGCGAGCTTTTTCTGGAGATACTGCACTTCGTATTCAGAACGTTTGGAGGCGGATCTGAGAATCAGTTAGATTCTTTTACTTCCAGCGTTCCTTTCAATGCGATATCTGCGGCAGACTTCCCGATCATGATGTCGAACGTCCCTGGCACGACGGCCCAATGCATGTTATCGCGATCGAGCAACTGAAAATCTTCGGGCCCCAGCACGAATCTGACAGATTTCTTCTGCCCGGGTTCGAGTGCTACCCGCTCAAAGCCGCGAAGCTGCTTCACGGAAGTTGACACAGGAGCGTAAAGTTCATGGACGTAAAGCTGAACCGTGTCGACCCCGGCGACTTTCCCGGTATTCTCGACGTCAACACTCACTCGAGTCTGGCCTTGCTTGGGAATTTGCAGGGACTCAATGTAAAGGTTGCTGTATTGAAAGTGCGCGTAGCTCAGCCCATAACCGAAAGGGTAGAGTGGTGTGCCGGGCATGTCGACGTATCCCCAGTTGTAATAGACCGGTAACTGCCCTACGTTCCGGGGAATAGTAATCGCCAAGCGACCGCTGGGGTTGGTGTCGCCAAAGAGCACGTTGGCTACCGCCTCGCCTCCAGCCTCCCCCGGCAGCCAGGCCTCCACGATGGTGGGAACATGAGTCGCTTCCCAGCGGATGGAAAGCGGCCTACCGTTAATCAGCACCAGAACCACGGGCGTGCCCGTAGCCTGAATAGCACGGACCAAGTCTTCCTGCATTCCAGTCAAGTCCAGGCTCGCGACGTCGTATCCCTCGCCATCGGTAGGCATCATCGGATGCTTCGGATCATTGGTCCCCGACTGTTCGCCTACCACAACAACCGCCACGTCGGCGTTCTTGGCCGCCTGAATAGCTGCCGGGAAGCCGTCCTTGTCATCATCGTTCACGGCACATCCCCTGGCATAAACGACGTGCGATGTTGGCGATACCTTCGCTTTGATCATATCTAGGATTGTGGGTATAGGCTGGGGAACGATCGTAGGCGAGTAATCGCCGAGCAGGTTTGAAACACTGTCAGCGTTAGGACCGATGACTGCGATCGACTTTAGGTTCTTTTTGAGAGGCAGTACGTTGTTCTCGTTTTTTAGCAGAACAATGCCCTCGCTTGCGGCCCTCAACGCTAGTTCCTTATGTTCTTTCGAGTGCACCACTCGTTCGGCGCGCGCCACGTCCGCATAGGGATGCTCGAACAACCCCAGGCGAAACTTCTGTTCCAGCACTCGCCGGACAGCCTGGTCCACCAACGCCACGGAGACCTTTCCTTCTTCAACGTTTTCAATCAACGGGCGCATGTAAGCGGGCTCATAAGTGATGTTCACGTCGATCCCCGCTCGCAAAGCCAGTGCGCCCGCTTCCTTCTGAGTGGGAACAATGCCCTCATAGATCAGCGATCCGATGCCATAGCCTTCGCTCACCACGAATCCTTTAAAGCCCAGTTCCCGCCGCAGGATTTCGGTATTCCATTTTTCGGAGCCGTGCTCCGGCACGTCATCGATCTCCGGGTATCCCGCCATGACACCGAGGGCGCCTGCCTTGAACGCCGCGCTCCAGGGAGGCAAAAAGGTTTCACGGAGACTACGTTCCGATAATTCAATGGCCCCACGCTCAAGCCCGCTCACAGGCTCGCTCTGAGTGGGAAAATCGGTCATCAGGGCAATGACTTTATCAGGTGCATCAATATTGGATCCTTGCGCGCCGCGAACAATATTCTCGGCAATGCGGGAATAAAGGTACGGATCTTCCGAGTAAGCTTCCTCGTTTCGCCCCATCCTGGGATCACGATCCAGCTCGAGCACCAGTGTCGATAAGACGTCGATGCCGATAGCTCTTGCCTCCTGGGCGGCGGCCGCGTAGATCGATTCCACCAGTGGCATGTCAAACGTGCTCCCAATAGCGAGACCCTCGGGAAAAACCGTGGCGCCCGGGAACATCGCACCATGAGTACCTTCTTCGTCTTCGAGAAGCGGGATTTTCAATCGCGTCTGAGTAATAGCAATTTTCTGAAGCTCGTTGAAATATTCGGCTTGTTGCGCGACACTCGGGTTCGAGATCGTATTGGCCAGTGTGAAGAAACCGCATCCGGGTCCTATCTCCTGGGTCTGAGTTCCGGCCGCAAATCTCTTGCAGCCTACTATCTTTTCAGGAATCGTCTTGCCGAGTTCGTCCACGTAAACGCACGGAAGATTGAGCTGGCCGATTTTCTCCTTCAACGTCATGCGTCCCATCAAATCGCTCATTCGTCGCTCAATGGGCTGCTTCGGATCGAGGTAGAACGGAACTTCAGCAGTTGATTGCTTAAAACACCCGACCGGGATTGACAGAGCGAGCCCAAGAAAAACGGCGGCGACGCTCAGTATCTTTGGGAGGCGTCCAAGGCCCCCTGACTGACCCATGTATTGGCTGCGAATCTCAGAACCTCCAACGAATGCGTCTGGCAACGACCTCTTCGTCGGTTTCAGCATGTGGCCCTTTCCATAGCATTATCGGGAATCGCGTTCCAAACAACTCCAGTAATCCTCAATTTGACGCCTACAGAAGAGCGAGGCGGGTACTGCAGAAACCAAAAAACCTCCCTGTGAACGCTCAGTTGGGTATTCGCTAACAACCGAGCTGAGGACGTGTGGTCCTCAGATTCGACGACTTACTTGCTGGCTTCCCGAGAGAGAAGTCCCTCGGCGCATCTCCGACTATCTCAGCTAATGAATAGGCCAGTTTATATAATGGTAGGCGGCGCATCGTCAACGAGAATTTGTTCTAACAAGAAATAACTTTCGCAAAAAACAGGCAGTAAAGAATGATATTATTGCAGCTCAGAAAATTAGCAGTATGGTCAGACTGGCATCGACGGGAACTTCGACTCACGGCTCCTTATATTTCATGGCGTAGGTTTCTATTATTTGGCGCCCCCGCTCCAGTCGGTGGGCAAGCCTGCTGCGAGGGCCAGTGCCGCGCTAGCTCGCCGGGCATAAGAACGTTTCAGTTATACTGTCGCGGCTGCTCGGAGCTCAAACGATTGAATGAATAAAGATGACCTGCTGGGGGTTCTCCAAGCAATCTATGATCAAGGCCAGGCTTCGCGGACCGGGCTAGCGGAGAAAACCGGGTTTGCGCCGAGTTACATTAGCGCGCTGGTTGCAGAACTGCGGCGGCGGGGTCTGGTGGAGGAAGGCGGCCGCTCTCCTTCGCGAGCCGGCAGGCGCCGGGTGCTGCTGCACGTCGTTCCTGATCTGGGTCACCTCATAGGAATCCGCATTGGTCGCGCGAATACCCGCATTGTCGTGACCGATTTTCTTGGGAAAGTTATAAGCCTTAAGAAAGTACCGACAGAAATCTCTCAAGGCGAAGATCACGTTTTCGATTTGATTGATCGCGAGCTCGGCGCTGCTCTCAAAAGCGACAACCTGGTGAAGGGTATAGGTATCGCGATGTCGGGAGTCATCGATCGCAATTCCGGAACCTTGCTCTTCTGGCCAAAGGTTCCTGGCTGGAACAACGTTCCTCTCATGCGGCGAGTTCAGACTAAATTTGGTCTTCCCGTGGTGCTGGAAGATAGTGTGCGAACCATGGCGCATGCGGAACAAAAATTCGGGGATGCGAAAGGACGCAAGAATTTCGTATACGTCGTGGTCTCGATGGGAATCGGGGCGGCCATCTACGTCAACAACCGCTTATATCTGGGAGCGGATGATTTGGCCGGCGAACTCGGGCATACCACGATTGACGAGCGGGGGGAGCTCTGCTCTTGCGGAAACCGCGGTTGCCTGGAAGTGTACGCCTCCGGCTGGGCCATCATCAACCGAATCAAGAGCGGGCTGCAGCAGGGAGTGCACTCGAGCCTATTGTGAATGCCGCCAAAGTGGGCGACCAGTTTGCCCACACAGTACTTTGGGAAGCGGGCGTGCATTTGGGTACCGGCGTGGCCACGATCGTCAACCTGCTGAATCCCGAAGCCATTCTGCTGGGCGGAGAAGTCCCGCGTGTCGCCAAGAGTTTTATCCTGAAGCCCCTCTTCCATTCCTTTCGCGGGCGGGCTTTCCGCCGCGCGGTCGGAAATTTGAAAGTGATCGTTTCGCGGCTGGGCGGAGAAGCGGGTGCCGTGGGGGCGGCTATCGTGCTAGCGGAAAAGCTCCTCCCGGAGTTTCTCTGAGATTTTGTCGGCGGAATGGACCAGAAGCGTTGCAGTTTTGCAGTCAAACCCGCCGAAGTTCGCGATTACTTTTCACTAGAGTGGATTGCAATCACCAGAATGCGCAGGCACGCAACCTGAGACGGAAATAAGCAATACCATACTGTGATGCAGGGATGCGACGCTGTGGGACAGCCTTGCGATCGCGGTCGGCAAGGGGATCAGGCTCAATATGTCCTGACCAGTCGGAGAGAGATTCCGGTAATGCAGCAGGTCCAGTTGCTCGTCGATATCGGCTACAAGGGATATTGCTCGTACGAGTGGGAAAAGCGTGGCATCCCGATCTCGAGGATCCGGAAATGGCGTTTCCGCGAATATGCCAAAGTGATGACGGAATACCTGAAGGATGCTTACGCCCATCGGCATATTCGGCATACTTGTTGAACGGCAATTCGCGCTTGCGGCCACGCCGCTTCGAAAAAAGTGTTCTTCGCAGTCCGGGCCTGAGTTTTCGCGCTGACTCCGTACTGTTGGAGACCTGCTGACGGGGCAAGCCCAAATTATGCTTTCGAATTCAGACTGCCGAAGGCAGTCTGATCGAGTGGGAAAATGATCCGTCGGGAATTTCTTGAATATTTCAGCAAATCATTGTTGTCGCTCGGTCTCGGCTTTCGATTTTCGCCGGCTGCAGAAGTGGCGGGACGAAGCGTCTCACAAAATGCACCTGTCCGCACGCCTGCGGAGCAAGTGCTTCCGGGCACTGCACCTCTGGTTCCGCATGGGGATTTGGCGGAACAGATGGAGGATGGAATCCAGCGATTTCTCCTGCAGCGCATTCAGGAAACGCCGCAGGAGCGTACGCGCCTATGGCAGTGGAACTACCGCTCGGTGCAGGATTACGAAAAATCCGTCTCTCTACACCGACAACGTCTTCGCCAGATCATCGGTGCCGTGGATCCCCGCGTGCCTCCCCTTGCACCGGAACTCCTGGTCTCAGCCCTGGGGCCCGCGGAGCTTGCTCAGGCGTCCGGTTACAGAGTGTTTGCAGTTCGCTGGTCGGTCTTTGACCCGGTCGACTTAGGCCTTGGCGGATTGCGTGCCGAAGGCCTGCTCTTGCAGCCTTCCAGTCGCGAGTTGGCGCGCGTGGTCGCCGTTCCAGACGCCGACTGGACGCCAGAGATACTCGTGGGTTTGGCGCCGGGAGTTCCCGCCTCGGCGCAATTTGCCCGGCGTCTGGCGGAGAACGGTTGCCAAGTGTTAGTTCCTCTGCTGATCGATCGCGACGACGCCTTCTCGGGCAACGCCGAGATCGAAATGACGAACCAGCCCCATCGTGAATGGATTTATCGCATGGCGTTTGAAATGGGGCGGCACATCATCGGATACGAAGTGCAAAAGGTACTCGCGGCCATCGACTGGTTCGTCAGCGAAAACCAGCCCCCGCGTGTTCCCATTGGGGTGATGGGTTACGGTGAAGGAGGTCTAATTGCCCTGTACTCCGCCGCGCTGGACTCACGGATTGATGCCACCGTGGTGAGCGGCTACTTCCAGGAGCGCGAGAACGCCTGGAAGGAGCCGATCTACCGCAATGTATGGGGGTTGGTGCGCGAATTCGGTGATGCGGAAATCGCCAGCCTCATTGCGCCCCGAGTGCTGATCATCGAGGCGTGCCGCGGTCCCGAGTTGAATGGTCCGCCCCCGGCGGCGCAGGAACATCAAAACGTGGCATGTCCCAATGGGAAGCTGATTTCTCCGCCTGTCGATTCGGTGCAACGCGAAGTGGATCGGACGCGCCCAATCTTCGCCGCGTTGGGGGCCGGGCAAAACCTTCACCTGATGATCAATATGGGAGGGCTCCGCCTACCGGGATCGCAGGAAGCGCTGAAAGTCCTGCTTCGTTCGCTCGGGGTGCGTAGGCCATTGCGGCCCATCGCAGAATCTCCGCATTATGTTCGGAAGGGTGTTGATCCTCAATTGCGATTGCGGTCTCAACTCGATCAAATGATTGTTTTCACCCAAGGCCTGGTTCAGAAGTCGCCGGAGCGGCGGGCGGAGTTCTGGTCCAAGGCGGACGCCTCGTCGCCAGAGCGTTGGAGAGAAACCACAAAGTTCCAGCGTGACTACATTTGGGAGGAAATTATCGGGCGGCTCCCCGCGCCCAGCCTTCCGCTAAATCCTCGCACGAGGTTGATTTACGATGAGCCACGATTCAGTGGCTACGAAGTCATGCTGGACCTATGGCCGGATGTGTTTGCCTATGGAATTCTTCTTCTCCCCAAAAATCTCCGCGCCGGGGAACGCCGTCCCGTGGTCGTCTGCGAGCACGGGCTGGAAGGCCGCGCCCAGGAAGTCACCGATCCGAAGATCGACAGTCAGTACTATCACTACTTCGGCGCACGTCTGGCCGACCTCGGCTTTGTGGTCTATGCTCCGCAGGACCCCTTTGTCGGGCAGGAACACTTCCGGATCATCCAGCGCATGGCACATCCTCTGAAACTCTCACTTTATTCCTTCATTCTCAGCCAGCATGAGCAAACCCTGAACTGGCTGGTCGGGCAGCCTTTTGTTGATTCGGAGTGCATCGGCTTTTACGGCTTGTCTTATGGCGGGAAGACGGCCATGCGTGTGCCGCCTCTGCTGGACCGCTACGCCCTCTGTATCTGTTCAGGTGACTTCAATGAAGGGGTCTGGAAGTTGACCAGTGTCACCTCGAAATACAGTTTCATGTTCGACGACAGCTATGATCTTTACGAATTCAACTTCGGCGACGTGATCAACTATGCCGAATTAGCCAAC
>QHZC01000224.1 GCA_003224515.1 Acidobacteriota bacterium | reverse complement strand
CCGCGGTGTTTGTATTTACCGTGCCGATGGCCACGCTGATCGGTGTGCTGCTGGGGCTCGGGCGAATGTCGGCGGATAGCGAGATCATTGCGCTTACGGCGCTGGGCATCGGTCGGCGCCGAATTCTGCTGCCGGTTGGCGTGCTGGCGCTCACCGGGGCTGTCGTGACTCTGGCAATGACGACCTGGCTCGGACCGCTAGCCTTGCGGACGTTTCGCTCGCTGCAGGCCGACTTGATCACTTCGCAGGTGTCCCTTGCGTTGCAGCCGCGCGTGTTCGACGAGCGCTTACCAAGCAAGGTTCTCTATGTGAACGATGTTTCGGCCAGCGGGACCCAATGGCACGGCGTGTTTTTGGCGGAGACAGGTGGAGAGGGCGGGTCACGACTGACGCTGGCGGAGAACGCGATTGTCATTGCCGAACCGAAACAGGGCAAGTTGGAGCTGCATCTTAAGGGCGGCACGACGCACGAATTCTCGCGCGAAGATGCCGACCACTACTCTGTCACGGCATTCGGACAGAGCGACTGGCCCATCGAGTTCAGTGGCCTGGCCGTCGCTCAACCGCGGCAGCTCAACAATCCCGAACGCTCGGTTCCGGAACTGCTCGCCGATAACGGCCCGGGGTGGCGCGAGGCCCGCGTCGAACTTCACCGCCGCTTTGCATTCCCCATTGCCTGCTTTGCCTTTGCATTGATCGCCGTTCCGCTGGGCGCCCAACCGCGCCGCGGCGGCCGTGCGGCGGGCGCGTTACTAGCGGTAATTCTCATCTCTTCCTATTACTTGATGTCGGTCATGGGGGCTGGCCTTGCGCGGCAAGGCACGCTGACGCCGGCCGCGGGAATCTGGATCGCTAATGCCGTTCTTTTCGCACTGGGGCTGAGGTTCTTGCCGAGGATGGAGCAATTCCGCGGTGAAAACCGGTGGCTCCGGCCGATCACCTATTTGCAATCCAGAAGACGCCTGCTGCGCCGCCGGAGAGCACAAGCGCGCGCCAGAGCCGCCACAGCAAATGGCGTGAACGGCGAGCGCACACCGCAAGAAATCATGGCGCGATCCAGCGGGAGTTTCCCGCAATTGTTAGACATCTATGTTTTGCGGCGCTTCTTTTATTATTTTGCGCTGCTAATGGGGGCGTTCGTCTTTCTTTTTGAGACCTTCACCTTCTTCGAGCTTCTCGACGACATTGCGCGCCACCGCGTTCCCTTTCTGATTGTGGTCGATTATTTCCGCTATCTTGCCCCCTATCTGCTCTACCAACTGGCACCGCTGGGGGCGCTTGTCGCCGTCCTGGTGACGCTGGGAATCATGAGCAAGAACAATGAAATCGTGGCGATCAAAGCCAGTGGCATCAGTATGTACCGGCTGGCCGTGCCGCTGCTGCTTGCGGGACTGGCTCTGGCCGGAACCATGGTGGTGCTCGACGACACCTACCTGCCCTACGCGAATCAACGGCAGGATGCGCTTCATAACCTCATCAAAGGCCGTCCGCCACAGACCTACACTCACCCGCAGCGCTGGATCTTCGGGGAAAGCTCAAAAATCTACAATTACGATCTCTTCGATCCCACGCAAAACCTTTTTGGCGGGCTCACGGTGCTCGAAATCGATCCGGCGACGTTTCAGGTGCGCCGCCGAATCTTTGCATCGCGTGCGCGGTGGTCGGAGACGCAAAAGGTGTGGATTCTCGAAGGGAGCTGGGTGCGCGATTTTGCGGATGGTACGATTGTCCGGTACGAGCGGCAGCCACCTATCACTTCGCTGCCAGAGCTTACCGAGCCTCCCAGTTACTTCAACCGGGAGGTCCGACAGGCGTTCCAGATGAGTTGGCGGGACCTGCGGAGCTATATTGATGGACTGCAACGTGCGGGCTTTGACGTTTCGACTCTGACGGTGCAATGGCACGAAAAGATTGCCTTCCCGCTGCTCGCCCCCGTCAGCATGCTTTTGGCGATCCCGTTTGCGTTTCTGGTGGGGACGCGCGGTGCGGTGGGAGGTGTGGCTCTCGGAGTGGGATTCGGAATCGTTTACTGGTCGGTGGCCAAGCTTTTGGAAGCGATGGGTGGCGTTGGGCAGCTTCCACCGTTTCTGGCAGGGTGGTCACCGGACATCATTTTCTTTTTCTTCGGCATGTATTTCTTCTTCAAAATGCCAACGTAGAAATAATGAAGTCGCCGAACGGACAAAAATTGCCAAAACCTGCCCGTCGACGACGTCAAGTATCACTTTAGATTTATTCGAAACGATTTCTTTCGCTACTTACCCTTCTTTCTCCCGGCCTGCCTTTCTTCAACTATTACTTGAGCTGCGGCCAGGCGCGAAATGGGGACACGAAACGGAGAAGCGCTGACATAGTCCATGCCGACCTGGTGGCAAAACTTCACGCTGTCCGCATCGCCGCCATGTTCGCCGCAGATGCCGATCTTCAGTTTGGGACGTGTTTTGCGCCCCTGCTCTATGCCCCAGCGCATCAGCATGCCGACGCCTTTGGTGTCGAGTGACTGGAAAGGATCCGCGGCAAAAACGCCTGCTTTCTTCTCATCCACATAGTCCGGCAGGAAGCGGCCGGCGTCGTCGCGCGACAGGCCCATGGTGGTTTGGGTAAGGTCATTGGTGCCGAAGGAGAAGAAGTCCGCCACTTCTGCGATTTCTCCCGCCAGCAAGGCAGCGCGCGGCAACTCGATCATGGTTCCGACGAGGTAATTGAGTTTTACACCGGACTTCTTGATCAGGTCCTCTGCGACGCGCCGCGTGGCCTGCTCGAGAATGGAGAGTTCCTTGCGGTCCAAGGTGAGCGGATGCATGATCTCAGGTAAAACTTCAACTCCGGCTTTTTGGCATTCGATCGCTGCTTCGATGATGGCGCGCACTTGCATCTCGAGGATCTCCGGATAGGTGATGGCAAGGCGGCATCCGCGGTGGCCGAGCATGGGGTTGGCTTCGTGTAACTGCT
>QHZC01000223.1 GCA_003224515.1 Acidobacteriota bacterium | reverse complement strand
CGCCGATTCAACGACTTAGGTGAGATGACGGCGTGCTTGCAAAGCAGATGCTCTCCCAGCTGAGCTACACGCCCTTACAACTGTATGATTCTAAGAGATTTTCGTGAGCGTGACAACTTGCTATCCAGGCAGGTGCTCTCCCCACTGAGCTATCCGCTCACGCAGTGTAACGGTTTCTGCCGGGGCAGTTGCAGACATTTCAATCAAGAAGTGTCGAGCCTATCGAGGGTCTGAAATTATCGGATTATAGGAGGCGACATCGAGCGACCTGAGATGGGTGTCGTTCTTTGTCGCTTGCGCACCAGAGCGGCTGATGTAGAGTTTCGCTGTCTAGGTTTGGTCGGCCAAGACGTGAAGTTCAGTAAAAGGCCAGTACGCCCCGCGCCGATTTCCGGATTCGTTAGCAGTTCAGTGAAAATTCACTTGGCGAAACGCGCGTCCCTGGCCACGCATGTTTTGCCGATGAGGAGGATGTGATGAGAAGACTTTGGTCTGTGATCGTTGTGGTATGCACGTTTGCCGCGCTGTCGGGCGCACAACAGCCGCAAGGTGCGGACTCCCAAGGCGCCTCGGCTCCGCGGTTGAACGTCAACCAGATCGCGATTCGTAGATGGTACGCAGCGAACACGGCTCCAACCCAGTTTTTGACGGGTGGTAACGGCCCCAGGGCGGTCGCGTTCGACGGAACACACATATGGGCGGCGAATGGATTTAGCGCGAGCGTGACCAAACTCCGGGCCAGCGATGGCACCATTGTGGGAACCTTTCCTTGTGGCAATTTGCCGTGGGGCATTGCTTTTGACGGCGCGAATATATGGGTCGCAAATCTGATCGATGATACGATTACGAAGCTTCGTGCTAGCGATGGCGTCACCATGGGTGCCTATCCGGTGGGCCGCAATCCGATCGGGGTTGCTTTTGATGGGGCGAATATCTGGGTCGCAAACTTCGGCGGAAATACCGTCACAAAGCTGAGCGCGTCCGATGGTTCAACGATGGGAACATTTCCGGTCGGCATACAACCGGTGGACGTTGCCTTCGACGGCGCAAACATCTGGGTAACCAATCAAGGTACAAGCAACAATGTCATGAAGCTTCGTGCGAGCGACGGGGCCCGACTTGGGACCTTCGACGTGGGGAAAGCTCCGGTTGGAGTAACCTTTGACGGCTCCAATATTTGGGTGGCAAATCAAGACAGTAATTCCGTCACCGAGCTTCGCGCTGGTGATGGCAGTCGCTTGGGCACGTTCGCAGTCGGATCTGCGCCGCAGTTTGTCGCATTCGATGGGATAAACGTCTGGATAACCAATCAGGGCAGCGACAATGTGACCGAGCGTCGGGCCAGCGATGGGGCCCTGCTTGGAACCTTTAGGGTAGGTTCTTCTCCTTTTGGCATAGGCTTTGACGGAGCCAACATTTGGGTTGCGAGTGCAAACAGCGGGACAGTTGCAAAACTGTAGCGAAGGACCCAACGCTCGATACAAAACGGAATGGCGTCGACCTAAGAAAACGAAGGAGGAACGAGAGGGTACAAAGATGGAGCGATTAGGGGCGAGAAGCACAAGACTGGTACTTCGCGCGTGGCGCTCACTATTGGGAGGTCGACCCAGGACGAATGCGAATTTGACGCTCCGCATCGATTCACGGAAAGAGATTGCGATCTGTTGCAAACGATCCGTCCTTCTATATAAAACACGCAGATCGTAGCGGCCTGAGGCCCACTTGATTCCCTGGCCCAGGCGACAAACAGCGACATCGAGTGATTGATGCGCGTAGTCGTTGCTTTTCGCTTGAAGTGCCTTGAATTAAGCCCTAACCTCCACCCACAGATTTCGAAGTTGTCGTCGAGGATTTTAGTCAATACGCTTAAAAAAGGCCGAAATTACCTCGACAAAAGGAGTGATTATGATGATGACTATGAGAAACCGGGATTCGGCTTTACGGCTTTTGTTGCTGGCCGTGGCAGTGCTGCTTTGCCTCGCGACTGTCGGTTGGGCAAGGAAGGTTAGTGTTGGTTTCTCTTCCTTTGATTTTCCAGGTTCTTCGTTCACAGAGGCAGGGGCTATTACTCCCTCAGGCGTGATTGCCGGGTCGTACTTCACCCCCGCCGACGGGAGACAGCATGGTTTTGTTCTACGCGACGGCGTTTTCACCGCCGTTGATGTTCCGGGCGCCGTTTCTACCTTCGTTGGCTGGATCAACGCCGGTGGCGACATCGTGGGAAACTATAACTCCAGCTTCAGCGAGCCGGTGCACGGCTATGTGTTCAGCGGGGGGACATTTACGACATTTGACTTTCCCAGCGCCAACCCGGTGTGTACTGCCGGCTTCGGCATCAGCAACGCCGGCGATGTTGTAGGCGTGGAATCCGTCTGCGGTGATTTTCTTCACGGGCACGGCTACCTTTTCAGTGGAGGCCAATTCACCTTGATCGATGTCCCGGGCGCCGTGGGAACATTTCCAACGATGATCATCGACTCCGCGCGAATTGTTGGCACGTACCTTGGCAGTGACGGTGTATTCCATGGATTTCTGCGGCAGGCAGGAACCTTCACAACGATCGATTTTCCCAACTCTACCGTCACGTGGATCACCGGCATCAACCCTGAGGGAGACATCGCGGGCTTCTATAATAGCCAAGATGGAAACCAACACGGCTTTGTTCAGAGTGATGGAGAGTTCATCTCCATTGATATCCCAGGCGCAATTTCTAGCGAGGGCAATGGACTCGACCCGCAAGGCGACTTGGTAGGGCGGTACGTAACGCCCGATGGCAAGACGCACGGATATTTTCTTAGGTGTGCGGCCTGCTGCCGGCATGACAAGTGCAGCGTCCAAGAATGATCCCAACGGGACACTGACCTGGCGGGATTTCTCAAAAAAAAAAGAGAGAAAAGGCTGTCGCTTCTGTTAGATGGAGGATATTCAACCGTTGCCGAGTTTTCGCGAAGGACAGGATTATCTTCTCGCGGAGCTTGTTATCGGAATACGGCCGCATCCGGCGATTGCAGAAAAGCAAGCCGAGGTCGTTCCTCCAGTAGTGCTCGCTCGAATCGAGTCCATTTTCGGAGCATTGTCCAAACTTGGACAAAAGTACGCTTATTGCCTGTAGCCCAAGTAGTAGCGAGCGCATCGCTACGGCGCACGTTCGCGAGATTGGTAAACGCTCCTCTGTCTAAAGGTCCCGCGCGTAGAATGTGGGTGGCGAAGTCACAGAATAGACAAACGATACGATAGATGGCCGTCCGGTCCCTCCTTCGAGAAAACAACATCACCCAGCTTTAGTTGATATTCCAACAAACCAAGTGCGGCAATACCCGTAAGTTGCAACACGGTCGGTCACCAACAAGGGTCCCCGCGGAGTCGGAAGCTCACAAAAACACACCGAAACCTCGTCGTCCCATCCTTTCTGGATAGCGAGAGTATAATGCGTGGACAAGACGGACAATGGCAAACGCATTCCTTCAGAGGTTATTCGGTCAAAAGAAGCGCGGCAGCGATGCGGCGTCACTGAGCTTTAGCGAGACTCTGAAAAGCCTTGTTAACCCCGAAACGCCATCCAGTGGTGGAGCTGATCAAGAGGACAGGAATCCCTTGGAGTCTGGCCCTGCCGTGGAGAATACAGGGGTCACGACAAACGTAAATTCCTTATTCGCGTTCGTAGATCCAAAGGATCCGTTTACGGCTGGTGAAATCGCGGGCGAGGAACTCCCTGGTCCAATCCTTTCGATTATGAGTGCCAAGCAGTTTGACTCTCTCTTCCTTTTTCACACGCCACATGTCCACAAGAACGCGCTGGCGACTAAAACCGAGGTGTCTCGCAGGTATCCGACGTGTAGTGTCTTGGTGCACGAACTGCACATTTCAGATCCCAAGAATTACTCGTTATTGATGGGCCAACTTGGGCCGCTGGTACGCTCATTGATGTTAGGAGCTCACATCGGAGACATCTACGTATGCGTATCAAGCGGCACGGCCGAGATAAGGGCGGCGTGGTTTCTTCTTACCGCGCTGGGCGTTTTGCCCGCGAAGCTGCTTCAAGTCGGATCGCCGGCACGGCCGCTCTTCGGCAAGGCAAACGTCAAGGAAGTGCGAATCGACTCACGAGATTGGCAAACAATTTGGGACCTTGCGATGCCGGCAGAGTTTTTCTCCGTCGGTGTAATGAGCCACAGGGAGGCCGAGTCAATGGCGGGCCGGCGATGGCCGCAGTGGGAGAAGAAGGGCACTCCGACAGAGGACGCCGCAGCGAAGCTCGAAGAAAAACGCAAGACTGGCGAGGAAACGTTTGGCTTCGACGAAATCTTTGTGGAACGGATGCGGATGCACTATGGAGACGCATTGCCCGAGTTACTCTTGCCGCGTCTGCGCGAAAAGATTCAGCGCAATGAGGCTTTCGCCACCGTATTTTCCCCGAACGAAATACGGGATTTTACGCAAGATGTATTTCGAAAATTCGCTGAGGCCCTTCGCCGGGAGGGTAGGACCGATCAGCCGGAGCGCTTTGGCGCCCTCGCAGACTCCGTCTGCAATGACGTTCTCTTGGACTACTACCGGTCTTCTGCTGAGACCTATTCCTCCGATTCCTACGTGAATTCGGAGGGCCAAGAATTCCACGTGATGGGGGAACTGCGGCTCACGCGGAAGCAATTGGAGGATCAGCGGCGAAGGAAAGAGGCTTTGCGAGACGAAGCAGCAGAAAAGGGGCCAACAGAAGCAGCTGAGCAAACCCCAGATGAGGCGGCGGACGTAGCGCTAACAGCGGGGGAAAAAGTAATTGATTTGGGCGAGTCCCCTTACGCTGGAAGCTTGAGCTTTGGGGAGCCGAGCGCAGGCCACACGCGTGAGGCATTGGCGATTCCGGGCCTTGACGACGCGCTGGGGGAATTAGGGATTTTTATCGGCTCTGCGGCTCTACGACATGCCGCAGAACAGGCGGGCATTGCCGCAGATAGTCATCTACCCGTTCTTCTCTTGGGCGAAACAGGGACCGGGAAGGAGCAATTTGCTAACTTGATTCACCGGCTGAGTCCGCGGTTTCATCGCGGGCTGGTGCCGGTTAACTGCGCGGCTATTCCGGCGGCGCTGGCTGAAAGCTATCTCTTGGGCCACGTAAAGGGAGCATTCACAGGAGCGACCAGCGACGGGAAGGGAATTTTTGAGGCGGCCGACCAGGGTACGCTGTTCCTCGATGAAATCGCCGAACTGACGCCGGAAGTGCAAGCTAAGCTGCTGCGCGTCATACAGGATGGCGTAGTGCAGCGGCTCGGGAGTGCGGCGCTCCGGAAAGTCGATGTGCGAATCATCGCCGCGAGCAATCGCGACCTTAGAAATGAAGTGTCTGCCGGACGATTCCGCGAGGACCTCTATTTCCGCCTTGAAGTTGTGCAAATCAAACTTCCAGCGTTGCGCGAACGCCGCGGCGAAATTCCCGAGCTGGCGCTCATGCTTCTCAGGCAAATCAATCAACGAAGGCAAAAGGAAATGTCCGCGACCTGTGGAACGTGCTGGAGAGATCTGTGCTCTATTCGCGCGCAGATGTTATCGACGCTGAGGACCTGATTATTACCTGCAACTCAGCGGCGAAGGATCCGTTTGCAGCGTTGCCGGAACCGTCCGATGGATTCAAAGTCGAGGAGTATCTGGGACAGGTACGGAACCAGCTTTTTCTGCGAGCCCTTGAGGCATGCAAAGGCAACCAAACCGCAGCCGCGAAGCTGCTGGGCGTTTCCAAACAGACAGTCAGCAAGTTTGTGCTGGGGCAAAATGACAACGAGAATTGACGCCGCGACAACCGCCGTTGTCATGTTTTGATTCTTGGTTGCCGTAACTAATTGATTCCGCGATAGGATGATTTGGTCCGCCGCGTGCCCTTGCTTCCCAAGAGGCACAGATACTATGCGGACTCTGCAAGAAGAATTCTCGCGCATTGAAATCGGTCGATCTTCTGAGTTCCGTAATCTCATCCTGTTTCCATTAATGCGTCAAAGCGCACCCCTCCAACCGTTGGACTATCTCCTCTTGGAAGACGGGATAGCCCAAGGAAAAGTCCGCGTGACCGAGCTTCACGCAGGCGGATCTGTCCCGGAGCTACGTCTTGAAAATAACTCGGAGCTTCCGATTCTGCTAGTGGACGGGGAGGAACTGGTGGGGGCGCAGCAGAACCGCGTTCTAAACCTGACGATCCTCGTGCCAGCGAAGCACACAACGGTGATCCCCGTCTCTTGTGTAGAGGCAGGGCGCTGGAAGATGGAGTCTACGGATCTGAAGGTGGCCGATCACATCATGTATTCGTTGGGGCGCGGAGAACGAGTAACGCACGTCACGGCGTCCATGCGTTCAAGTGGCACACACAAGTCTGACCAGGGGGCGGTCTGGAGAGACATCGCCGCCAAAGCGACGCGCCTCATGGCGTCGTCGCCAACCGGCGCCATGTCCGCCATCTATGAGCGCCACGCCAGCTCGGTGGAGGAATTCGCTCGCGCTTTCACCTGGCGGGAGGGTCAGTGTGGAGTAGCGTTCGCGATCGGCGGACGAATTCTTGGGCTGGAAATCTTCGATCACCCGGAAGTAATGCGCAGATTCTTCCAAAAACTAGTCCGGAGCTATGCCCTGGATGTCTTGGACGGAACCCCGGCCGCGAACGAAGCCGCGAGCGTCGAAGCGGTGTCCGCGCTTGTAACCCAAATCGGCGCAGCCCGGAGTTT
>QHZC01000229.1:868-4556 GCA_003224515.1 Acidobacteriota bacterium | reverse complement strand
AAGAACGACGCTGCCAGGACCAAGGCCACTGCAGGAAAACGCAGGGGCACGATAAATCGTGCCCCTGTGCATGCTTCGAGCCCCGTCAACGCATTCATAGTTTGATGGTGACGGTCTTTACCTCGGTGTAATTCGCCAATCCATATTCGCCGAGTTCGCGCCCGATCCCCGACTGCTTGAACCCGCCGAACGGCGCGCCCGCGTCGAACACGTCGTAGCAATTCACCCACACCGTTCCCGCGCGCACGCTGTCGGCGATGGCATGCGCTTTGGTGATGTCTTTCGTCCAGACCGCCGCCGCGAGTCCGTACAAGGACTTGTTCGCGCGCTCGACCACTTCATTCAGGTCCTTGAACTTCAGGATGGACATGACCGGCCCGAAGATCTCCTCCTGGGCGATCTTCATGTTATCTTGTACCTCGGCAAACACGGTGGGCTCGATGAAGTAGCCCTTGTCGCCAACACGGTTTCCGCCAGTCACCAGCTTGGCCTTCTCCTGCTTTCCGGCGTCAATGTAACTCATCACCTTGTTAAACTGGTCTTGATCCACCTGCGGCCCCTGTTCGGTGTTCTTGTCGAAGGGATTGCCGACAGTGCGCTTCTTCGCGCGCGCCACACTTCTGTCCACGAACTCGTCATACGCCTTCTCTTCCACGTACAATCGCGAACCAGCGCAGCAGCACTGCCCCTGGTTGAAGAAGAGCGCAAAGTGCGCACCTTCGACGGCTTCATCCATGTCTGCGTCTGCGAACACAATGTTCGGGCTTTTTCCGCCGAGTTCCAGCGTCACGCGCTTCAGGTTGGTTTCCGCAGCCGCCTTCATGATCAAGTGGCCCACTTCTGTTGACCCTGTGAAAGCCACTTTGTCCACGTCCATGTGCCGCGCAATTGCCGCCCCGGCCGTTGGCCCGTATCCGGGCAGCAGGTTCACCACGCCCTCGGGGAGCCCGGCTTCCAGCATCAATTCACCGACGCGCAGCGCCGTCAGCGGCGTCTGCTCTGCCGGCTTCATCACCACAGTGCAACCCGTCGCCAGAGCCGGCCCCAGTTTCCAGGCTTGCATCAGCAGCGGGAAATTCCAAGGAATAATCTGGCCCACGACGCCCACGGGCTGGTGTTTGGTGTAAGTGAAGTAATTGCCGCTGACGGGAATCGTCTTGCCCTGATTCTTGTCCGCCCACCCCGCGTAATAGCGGTAGCAGGCGATGGTCAGCGGAAGATCGGCCGTTCGCGCCACGTGATACGGCTTGCCGTTGTCCAGCGATTCGAGCTGCGCCAGCTCATCGGTGTGCTTTTCGATCAGGTCCGCCAGCTTGTTCATCAAGACGCCGCGCTGCGAAGCGCTCATCTTCCGCCACGGGCCCTTGTCGAACGCCGCCCGCGCCGCCGCTACGGCCTTATCCACATCCGCGGCGTCGGACTCTGCCACTTGGGTGATGACTTCACCCGTCGACGGATTTATCGTGGGGAAAGTTTTTCCAGATACGCTGTCCACCCATTTTCCGTTGATCAGCAGTTTTGTCGGACCAATCTTGACATTCGATTCCATCACAGCCGTTGCCGTCGCCATAGTTTCCTCCCTCGTAAGTTTGCGTAGTAGCCAGGTGGGCGCAGGGCAAGACCCCTCGAGCCCCGCGTGACGCAAACGATTTGCCGGAACAGAAGGGTATACCTCTGCGCTCCCCGAGGCAAGACCGTTCGGGGGTACCTTTGTTTATCCTCGGCCTTTCCAGTAGCCCGGCCTCCGATGCGCATGGGCTACGGCCAGCACGTGGATTATGGAACGAACCTCGCGATAAACGACTGCAAAAGGGGAAACCGCTGGAGCAAGAATCTTCGGAGGCCCTGAACGCAGGCTGACCAACGTTATGGTGCCTCAACAATTAGGACCATGGCATGATTGAGTTCACGGCCAAAGCTAGCCTCTTTCGTGGAACTCGACGCCCTTACTTGTCATCAGTGAGTCGGGACGAAACCCTTCCTCGAGACTGTTCCCATGGAACCATCTTTGCTTTTGCTGAGTCTACGTCCGCAATGCGGCGGGCAATCTCCTGCCCCCAGGCGTCCTCGGCCCCTTCGTCCGCTCCAGCGTCGAGGCTATCCAGAAGGGAGCCGGCCGATTCCGCCCGCGTCTCTCTTCGGAGAGTGAAAGCATCTTCTGGAGCAGCTCGAGAGCTTGCTGCATCGTGAAATGATTATAACGCTGTACCCGGAACGCGGATGGCACGGCCACCTTTCTCTTCCGCTCGCGGATGCGAGCGCCGAGTGCGCAGTGGAGGTACCTACTGGTGCCCTTGTCCTATTACCTGGGGCCCTTTGGGCTTGTCACCCTGCCCTCTGCGTCTTGCGGAAGTGATATTCTCTTGGCCCGTATGAAACGAACCCACAAACAAGACTGCGGTCTGACCTACTGGTGAAAGGACCGAGATGGCAGAAGAGGGAGGGAACGTCACCAGGAAACCATTCTGGCCCGCCTGACGCCGGAGCGAGCCGTCGCACCACGCGGGAAACCCATCTGCACGCAACCCAGACCGGCCAGCCGACGGTCACGAAGCGGTTGGCCACGAAGAATAACTACGCCTTTAGCCGTCAAACTAGATCGTGCAGCAACGGCCGCCGGGCCGGAAGTTAGGTACGAGACTCCTGCCAGCCAAATCGGGGTTCTGCCGTGTCTTGACGGCAAACAGGGGAAGAAGCCTGTACTCCGTCCATGAGTGGAGCTACATTTTTATTCCAAAACTTAACCTTCTAAAGTCGGGTACTAGGGGAAATACCTGACCCGAAATCAGGGCAAACACTTGATTGCGGCGGCCCGAACACTGATGAAGGATGAATGCAAATGCGGGAGAGCGGTCGCCTCTGTGCCAGGGCCCCCACCCCACATACCCCACATCGATTCGTCCTGGCGCGGAGGCGGCCCGACCTCAATCGCAGAGTCTCCTTGTTGTTGACCGAGCAATCAGCACCAGACCCCTCAAGCGCCGGATTGACAGGCAAGAAGCTTTCGATGGTCATCGAAAAAAGGTCGAGGAAGAGTCAAGGGGCGCAGGGTTTGTCCCCGCAGAGGCAACCGGAGCGCACGAAGTGCGCTCCGGTCACTCTCTAGCAGGTGGCCAAAAAAGGGCATTCGGATCCGGTATCCTCATCAGACGCCTTCAGAATGGCAATCTGACTTGGTAGACTATCCATTTGAAGTAGTTCGCCACGCCTCCCGTGAAACCTTCTTACAACTCAAATCTTTCCACGGCGCTCTTCACTCGGATTGATTGAGACCGGCGGTGGCTTGGGCAGTGGACTGGGTGGCTTCGCTTGGCCGCGTCACATAGATCGCCAGCAGGAGGCTGGAAAGGAGCAGAACCGCCGCAAGCAAATAAGGTGCACCGGGAAGATGGAGGCCGAAGCGAGGGGCGATCGCTAGAGCAAAAACTTGAGTGAAGAGAATCGGGCCCGCCATTCCCGTAATAGCCCGAAGAGAATTGATCGCTCCTTGCAGCTTACCCTGTGAGGAAGGGTCGACATGACGCGACATCAACGATTGCATGGCGGGAGCGGCTACGCCCCACAGGGCAATGAGGGGAATGACAGCCAAGAGAATCCAGCCGCGAGTGGCGAGAGCAAAACTTGCGAAGCCGAGAGTGCCGAAGAGCAGACCGGAGAGTAGACTGCGGCGCTGGCCGAAGTGCTTCAC
>QHZC01000229.1:0-816 GCA_003224515.1 Acidobacteriota bacterium | reverse complement strand
CGAGTGAAAAGCCAATGTCGCGCTGGTTCCAGGCGTAGCGATACTCGGTATAGAGGACATAGACCGTTTGTAAAGACTGGTGAGCAAGATAATAGAGCGTCGTGACAACGGCCAGGCCCGCGAGCTCTCGATGCGAGCGGAAGAGATTCAAGGAGCCCAGAGGATTGGCCATGTGCCACGCGGACTTGGAGCGCCGCTCCGGCGGGAGCGATTCCGGAAGGATGAAGAAGCCATAGAGGGCGTTGGCGAGACTGAGCGCGGCAGCGGCCCAGAACGGAAAACGAAGGTTGATGTTGCCAAGGTAGCCGCCCACTGCTGGACCGATGACGAAGCCGAGGCCGAACGCGGCGGAGATCAAGCCGAACTTTTTGGGCCGTTCTTCCGGTGGAGTGACATCAGTGATGTAAGCGAAACCCGTGGCCACGTTGGAAGCGGTAATGCCGGAGATGATCCGGCCGACAAACAGCCAGCGGAGCGACGGAGCGAGAGCCATAAAAATGTAATCAATGCTTAGTCCAAAGCAGGAGATGAGGATGACGGGGCGGCGCCCAAAGCGATCCGACCAGGCGCCCAGGAGAGGCGAGAAAATAAACTGCATAGCGTTCCACGCGAATCCGAAATAGCCGGTGATAGCTGAAGCGCGGGCGAAGTCACCGCCTTCAAAGCTACGAATCAGGTCAGGGAGCACGGGCACGATGATGCCGAACGCGAGAAAGTCAAACGCCACCATGATCAGGATGCATGTAAATGCAGCTCGGCCAACGCTCGGCACGGGAGTAGTCGTGGTGTCAGCCATCAGCAGCTCAGCCTGTTAGA
>QHZC01000027.1:10556-12354 GCA_003224515.1 Acidobacteriota bacterium | reverse complement strand
CTACGATCGCGCCTGATACAGCCGAGAGCGAACCGCGTAAACGCGCAATCGTTGCCGCAGCCGAGTGGACCGCTCCCTTGCGATTCTCAAAAGGCCGCAGATTTGCATAGAGCATTGCCTGATTGGAGGCCGAGCCCGCAGCGCCAAACCCGACAATCGTGAAAACGCCGTCGATTTCCGGGTCACGCGAGATCGCTTCTTCCGCCTTGCCGCAGATATCGCGGGTGTAGGTGAGAGAGGCTCCTTGTGGGGCTTGCACGATGAACATCAGGTAACCCTGATCGTCCTCCGGGATGAAGGCGTGCGGGACGCGTTGATAGAGCAAGTAGGTGCACCCAAGCAGCGCAAAAAAGAGCAGCAATGTCGCCAGCCGCCAGTCCAGGGCCCGGCGGACTGTGCTTCGATAAAAACTTGCGCCAGCGTTAAAGACGGTATTGAACAATTTGAAGAAACGGCCCTTCGCTCGCTCTCGATGTTTCCCGAGGAAAATCGCCGAAAGCGCCGGGGTCAGCGTAAGCGCGTTGAAGGCCGAGATCGAGACGGAAAAAGCGATCGTCAACGCGAATTGCCGGAAGAGAATTCCGGTGGTTCCCGGGAATAACGCAACCGGCACGAATACCGCTACCAGGACGAGTGACGTCGCTACGACCGCTCCAGCCACTTCCTTCATCGCCACGGACGCGGCATTGTGCGGCTCCGTGATGCCCTCGACGATGTGCCGCTCCACATTCTCAATCACAACGATCGCGTCATCCACGACCAGCCCGGTGGCCAGTGTGATGCCAAAGAGCGTCAAAGTATTGATTGAGAAGCCCAGCAATTTTACAAAAATGAATGTGCCGATCAGCGAAACGGGGATAGTAATCGCGGGGATGAACGTGCTGCGCCAATCCTGCAAAAACACGTAGATGACAATGATGACCAGAGCGATGGCTTGCAGCAGCGTGATGAGCACGTCACGTATGGATTCACCGATGACCGTCGTGGTATCGAAGGCCACGGCGGCCTTGAGTCCCGGAGGAAAATTCTTGGAGAGTCTCAAGAGCTCCGTCTTAGCGGCCTTGTCCACATCCAGCGCATTGGCGCCCGGAAGCTGCGTGACCGCAAGGCCGACTGCGTCATGGCCGTTGAATCGAAGAATGGTGCCGTAATTCTCCGCGCCTAGCTCCGCGTGGCCGACATCTCTCAATCGCACCAGCGTCCCGTCTATTCCCGTCTTTAATATGATTTTGTCGAACTCCGAGGCCTCGCTGAGCCGCCCCACAGCCCGCACGCTGATCTGGTAAGACTGCCCTTCCGGCGACGGCGGCTGCCCGATTTGTCCGGCAGCGACTTGCACGTTCTGTTCTTGCAGCGCGCTAAGCACATTGGTGGCCGTCAATCCGCGCTGCGCCAATTTCGCAGGATCGAGCCAAAGCCGCATGGCATACTTGCGTTCCCCGAAAATGATCGCGTCGCCGACTCCTTTGACGCGCTTGAGCGCATCCTTGACGTACACATCCATATAATTGCTGAGAAACAGACTGTCGTATTCCCCAGTATCGGAATAGACGCCGGCCCCAAATACGAATCCGCCGATCTGCTTTGTGATGATGATTCCAGTGTTCTTCACTTCATTCGGCAGCCGTCCCAGTGCCTGATTCACCCGGTTCTGCACGTCCACGGATGCCAAGTCGACATTCCTGGTTACGTCAAACACCACCGTGATCTGGCTCGACCCGTCGTTGGCACTCGTCGAGCTCATATACTTCATGCCCTGCACGCCGTTGATGGCTTGTTCCAGCGGAATGGTGACCGC
>QHZC01000027.1:7914-10549 GCA_003224515.1 Acidobacteriota bacterium | reverse complement strand
GACGATAACTTGTGGCGGCGCCAGGTCGGGCAATTCTGCGATCGGAAGCGTGGGAATGGAGATCGCTCCCGCAAGAATGATGAACAGGGCGCAGACCGTGGCAAAAACCGGCCGTCGAATGAAAAAATCAACGAACAAGGCTGGAGTCCGCCTTCGCTGGGAATGGGGTGGCGCCACTCATGAGGTCGACGGTCTAGCGGCCTGAATTGCTCTGGCCCTTATTCTGAATTTGCTCCGTGATGGGCATGCCGTCCTGCAGAAATTGCGTCCCGGAAATGATCACGTGATCTCCAGGTTTGAGTCCATCAAGAACCACAAAATCATTGCCTACAGTATCGCCAAGCTTTAAAGGCCTCTGCCGTGCCACGGTTCCTTTGCCTTCGTTGACAGCAACGAACGCGAAGAACTGGCCATTTATGCGCAGTACCGCAAGCACGGGAATCACGGGGCCCTCATGAACGCCCCAGGTAATCTGCGCGCGAACTTGCTGGGCGATGCGCAGCTTGCCTTGTGAACTCTCAATCGTTGTCTTGGCGAGAACCGTCTGTGTCGCCGTCTCGACCTGCGGTGACACGAACGTGATGCCAGTGTCACTGACCGAATTACCGGCGGTGTCGAGAAGGCGTACGGGTAATCCGGTTTTCAAGTTCTTGGCACGTTCGGCGGGAACGTAAACGTAGGCTTCCAGGGCTCCGGGCTCGTCGACGGTGGTCAGCATCGTCGAAACCGTCACGCGGTCGCCTATGTGCACGGGGATATCGCCGACGGTCCCGTCCATCGGCGAGGTGACGCTATAGTAGTGAAGCTCCACTTTTTGCTGCTTCACCTGTTCGTCTAGCGCCTTTAGTTGCGCAAGTGCCGCGTCATAGCTGGTCTGCATATTGTCGAACTCATGCTTACTGATCACTCCCGCATCGAATAGCTTCTGCGCGCGCTCCAGTGAAATTCTTGCAAAACGCAGATTCGCTTCCTGCGCGGCGCGTGCCGCTTCCTGGCTGTTCACCGTGGCTTCCTGTTTCAGCGGGTCGATCTGCAGCAGCGGCGTTCCTGCTTCCACGTGGTCGCCGGACTTTACGAAAATCCGCGTGATCTGTCCCTCAACCTGGGGATTAATCGCCGCCGAGTGCCGCGATTTCAAGATGGACAGATATTCAGTCGTATCCGGAATTTTCACCGTAGGAGCAATCTGTACCTGGACCGATATGGCGGGTGCCCCAGCTCCCGGCGCACTGTTGGCCACGCTTTTCTGGCAGCCAGACACAAACGCACCTGCCGCCAGTGCCACCAGCAAAGCCGCCGCCCGCCTTTCCGCGGTTAGCCTTCTTGTGCTTCGATTGACCGATACAAATGGGCGCATGACTGTCTCTACCTAGCCTCAAATCTTACGACATTGACAGAAAAGAGCAAAATAGCGAGTCGGGCCGATAGCTGTTGGACGCGGAGGCCAGCGATTGGTTACCTGGAGTCAATTGCGAACGATCAGTAGAAATCGCGGGAATCGATGCGCTTCCCGGAGAGCCCGAGTTGCAGAATGTCCATCTGTTCCGGCCGGTCAAAAACTTTACCCGGGAAAAAAACTTTTGCCACCACTCGCCCACGGCCACCACCATGAACAGACCCGTCACTAGGAATATCCTGGCGAGAATCGTCACCCATGGCGGGTCGGTGATCGTGTGTTTCGGCTCGTGCCAGGTCACCTCCGTCTCATAATTCAACGCGCTCCGCAGCGAATCGCCATAGGCCGATGAGGATGGCTTCAGCACCAGAGAGAGCAAGGAGGCCTCGCGTTCAATTGTTGTTCCCGCCTGCTTCGCCGCCGGCGAGAGCGCCTGTTCCAGATGTCGCAGGTGCTGCTCCGCCAGTTGCGGCGTCGGATATTCGATCAGCAGCAGTCCTGCCGAGTCCTTGCCGTTGCGATACTCCGCTATCATGGCCTCCGCGCCAGAGGAAAACCCTGCCTCGTTGACAAGGTTCGTGAATTCCTCGTGTTTCAGCGAGTTCAGCGCATTCTGCAACGCCGCAGGACCCAGCGCGTACCTTTGCGTCCCATCCGAGAAGCCGCTCGGCAAATACGTTCGAATCGGCGGCAGTGGCGTCTGGTCGGAATGTTTCCGGACCATCGCTGCAAGCTGTTGCAATTCATCGGTGGTTGGATTCTGTGGCGGCCGGACTTCAAGAATCAGATTGCCTAGAAGCAGCAGCAGGCGCTCCTGGTCGATCGCCGAAGGCCCTCCAACCGTGGACGGATGCATGTTGGGCCCGAACTCTGCGGTGTACGCTTCGTACGCGCCGCTGGGATCTCGGAATTGCCGGACTATGACGCGAACCTTCTGAGTCCCGTCGGAATAGTCTTCAGCGAGCCAGTCCTTCAGGCCCGACTCGACGAAAACCTGTGCTCGCCCTTCGTCACTCTTGATCTTGATGGGGGAACTGACAGCGTTCCATCGCCCAAATCGTTCGGGGAATACTCGTTCGAATGCACCCTCGGCAGGCATACGGGGTGCGGCACCCATGGCAGCTGTAAAGAGCGACAGGAAGATGAGGCAATGCTTTGGCATCCCGGCCTCTATTAGACACCAACTGCCTAGTTTTGGTTGCGAGATTGTTCAACTGCTGCTGCACCGGGGCGCCCCGC
>QHZC01000027.1:5219-7874 GCA_003224515.1 Acidobacteriota bacterium | reverse complement strand
ACCAACCACGCCTTGATACAACCCTTCAGCCACCTTCTGCCTTTGCTCGGGCTTCTTGAGCATTTGCTCGTCCGCCGGATTGCTCAGGAACGAAATCTCCGTCAGGATCGACGGCATATCCGCACCAATCAGCACCACGAAGGGCGCTTTCCGCACGCCGCGATTTTTCACCGGCTTGTTCGACTTTTGAATCCGCTTAGAGAGGGAATCCTGGATGTCTTCGGCGAATTCTTTCGACTCATCAATCTTTTCCGTCCTCGCGATTTTCATCACCAGATCCTGCAATTCGTGCACGCCTCCCTGCGCCGTGGCGTTCTCGCGCGCTGCCACTTCCATCGCCTCCGCCGAGCCCTTCAGGTTCAGGTAATACGTCTCGATGCCGCGGGCCGCGTGGTCCTTGCTCGAATTCGCATGAATCGAAATGAACAGATCCGCCTTGGCTTGATTCGCGATATTCGTCCGATCTTCCAGAGGAATAAATGTGTCGTCCGAACGCGTATAGACCACATCCGCACCCGGCAGCCGCTGCTCGATGATTTTCCCGAGCCTCAGCGCCACATCCAGACACAGATCCTTCTCCATCAACCCGGTTGGTCCAATCGTTCCCGTGTCGTGCCCGCCGTGGCCCGCGTCGATCACGATCCTTCCAATCTTCAAACCCAGCGCGCGCGTCAGCGTGGACTGCCCGTCGCGCGTCGGCTCTGGCACGCTCGCAGGCCGAATTAAATCAGGCTTCGAGCTCGTAGCAGTGGCCCTGACTGATTTTGGTTTGGCGTTTTTCGTCCCGGCCAAAGAATTACGCGCCACGGCGGAAGAATTGCTCCCCGCAGCCGAACCGTTAGCTGCACCACCGTTGATCACGCCCGAGTTAATCGTTGCGTTGATGGCGCTCTTCGAATTTCCCGCCGGCTGCTCCAAAGAAGCCGTGTCCTCCGCGAGGTCCTTTGACGCCGCGTTCTCAATCGTTCGTGCTTCGCCATCCGCCGCCGCGCGCGCATTCGAATCTTCGCCTACCTCTTCCTGCCCGCGATTCCCCTTGGCCGCACGGACCACCGGCGCAGCCGCCAGAGAATTTCCGTACAGATCGATCAAAAGCTGCGGGGGATTGTTTGTCAGCGAAGCGGTGTAATCCTTCACTCCGTTCACGTCCAGCACCACGCGCACCACGCCATTATGATTCTGCGCCACACGCACGGCGGTCAGCAGACGGCCGTCAACGCGGATATTGCCGCGAGCGACTTCCGGCGTCAGCCGCGCAGCGTGTAAATCGAAAAAGATGCGGTCGGGATTCGCGATGCGTCCGGAGGCATATTGCACGCTGTCTTCCAGGTCGATGGTCAGACGCGTCGTTTCGCCCTTGGCGTCCGCGCGAATCCCCCGCACCCGCGGAATCGCCCGCGATCCTGGCCGGCTAACCGACTTGCCCCCAGAGTGCACCGGCGCATGCGCGCGCGCCTCTTCCGCGGCTGGCAGGGCCGCCGTTGAATTTGACGCCACGCTGTTCGTTGCGGATGGCGCGTCGCCGCTCTGCAGCAGCGCCAATTCCGCCAGAGCTTCTTGCGCTTCGCGTTTCCTCGGTGAGCGCCAATAGCGTTTTAGAAAATCCTGATAGGTTTTCTTGGCCAGCGCTGAATCTCCCAGCTGATCGCGCTGCAGCTTTGCTATTCGCAGGATCGCATCCTGGCAATACTTGCTCGTCGGATACTCGCGTACCAGGAATTGATAGGAATCGGCAGCTGACTGGTAATAGCTTCGCCCAAACCGGTCGTCCATCTCGGTGTAAAGTTCTGCGATGGCCAGAAGGGAATCGGGGACTTCGGAAGCTCGCGGGGTAATCAAAGCAACGCGGCGATAGCCGAGGACGACCTGCTTGTAATCCGCCAGCGTGCGCTTTTCCGCGGGTTTACTGTTCAGCACCGCGCGCTGCTCCTCGGCCCGCGCAAATTGTGTGGAGGCGGACTGGCGCTTCACTGCCGTAGTGGCCGCAGCTCCTGCAGCTGTTTTCACCGGCGCAGCAGCCGCGGCGTTTAGCACAAAGCCCAGCGACACAAAAACCGGCGAAAGACGGGCGAAGCCCTTGGGCAAATTTTTTTTGGCCGGAAATAGCAAGCTACATCCCCAAACACCACTCATTCATTCCCGCAACCAGTAATCACATCAGCAATACGTTCAAAGTTCCGAAGCCCAGACTCAGGACCCGGGAAACTACAAGCAGGCCACGGACAGATAACGACTAAAAACCACGAACAACTAACCACCAAGAACCGACAACTAAGAAGTTTTTCTATTCGTTGCTGAATATGATGCGGCCGCTCGGTGTGACGTCTCTATGGATCGCGTGTGGATTGATGAATGCGTCCGCAAGACGTCCCGAACCCGGCCGGAAATAGGCATCCTGTACTCTCTGTACGTAGTTCCGCGTTTCCCGATACGCGGGTATACCGTGAGCCCGGTCAACAGCCCCCTCTCCCGCATTGTACGCCGCCAGAGCCAAATCCAGGTTGCCATTGTAGCGTTCTAGCAACCACTTCAAATGCTTAACCCCGGCGTCGATGTTTTGTTGCGGGTTGAACACGTCATAAGCTCCATATCGTTGTGCCGTCGTGGGAATCAACTGCATCAATCCGCCGGCTCCCTTACGGGAATACGCCTTCG
>QHZC01000027.1:2086-5064 GCA_003224515.1 Acidobacteriota bacterium | reverse complement strand
CGGCTTCGTGGCAGTGAGCTTGGCTGTCACCGGTGGTTCAGCATTGACAAAAAACCGCCGTCCCGAATCGTCAACGACCCTGGCGATCTGGCCGCTGGCACCCTGCGCGAAAACAGTCGTCCAAAGGACCAGCGTCTTTAGAAGAAGCCACGCCGCGTTTGCCGTGCGTTTCACCATCGGGCCCTGGGGAAGGCGAACAACAATTTTGGAACCTACTACAGAGCGGACAGTCTTTAGTATCGCCCCGACCTGGTCGAGGGCAATATCCCTTCAGTACTAAGGCCCCCGCCAAACGTTCTACCTAAGTGAGATCGCCTGGCGATGGCTCGTCTTGCGAATCCGCACCCGCAGGTGAGGCGTCGACCGTTACGCGGTCGAAAGTGTCTCCCGCAAGACACGGCTCTGGCGCTGCCGGGATTATAACAAAGGCTCGAGGAGGGAGGGGATGCTTAACAAGGCACTTTTTAGGGCAGTTGTGTCTTTTCCGCCAGCCTCGGCCAAATCGGCCCGCCCGCCCCCGGAACCCCCTACTTGCTTGGCCAGCGCCTGTATCAGCTTGCCAGCATGGATTTTAGCCGTCAGGTCCTTGGTTACGCCGGCGATCAGGGCCACTTTGCCGTCCTCTGGCATGCCCAGTGCGACCACTCCGGAGCCGAGTTTTTGGCGCAAACTGTCCACAAGCTGCCTAAGTCCTTCGCGGTCAATTCTTTCTACTTCGGCCGCGATCAGTTTGACTCCCTTTACCGTCTGGACCCGAGCGGCCAGCTCGTCGATCTTGCTGAGTGCCCCCTTGCGTTTCTGCGTCTCCAACTGCTTCTCCAGATGTTTGACGGTCTGGGCTAGCTTCTCAACCTGGGCCAGGATGCCATCCTTCCCCACGTTGAGCTGGCTGGCCAACTGCCGCAGGATTTGCGCCTCCTGCTGGTAGTGCTCCAACGCCCCAATGCCGGTCACGGCCTCGATGCGGCGAACGCCCGCGGCCACAGACTCCTCGCTCACGATCTTCAACACCCCGATGTCGCCAACGCGCTGCACGTGCGTCCCGCCGCAAAGCTCCTTCGAGTAGAAGCCGCGAGCCGCCCGGGGATCGGGAATGGTGACCACGCGAACGTTGTGCTCCGGATACTTGTCGCCAAAGAAGGCCAAAGCGCCGGAGGCAAGCGCGTCTTCCAGTGACGTCACATTGGTCTCGATTTCGGTATTCAGGCGGATTTCTTCGTTCACCTGCTGCTCAATATCACGCAACTCTTCCGCGTCCACCTGCGCAAAATGCGAAAAGTCGAAGCGCAGCCGCTCCGGCGCATTCAGCGAGCCGGACTGTTTTACGTGCGTTCCCAAAATGTTTCGCAGCGCCGCATTCACGAGATGCGTGCCCGTGTGATTCCGGATAATCCGCGCCCGCCGCTCCGCATCCGCCACAACGGCCACGCGATCCCCGATGCGAAGCGTCTCCTTCGCAACAACTTTATGCGCCACGAGTCCCGCAACGGGATAATACGCACTCTTGACCTCTGCAAGCAGTTGCGACTCCGAATTGTCGTAGAACGCGCCGGTGTCCGCTACCTGCCCCCCCGATTCTGCATAAATCACGGTGCGGTCCAGAACAATCTCGCCGCTCTCTCCCGGATTCAGTTCGTTAACTGGCCCCATCTTCGTGATGATCGCTTCAATCCGGCAATCTTTCGTGCTCGTCCCAAAATAAAAGTCCAACTCCGTCGTGAATCGGTCCGCGATCTTCGCATACGCCGGATTTGCCGCCTCTTTCCCCTCGCCTTTCCACGACGCCCTGCCACGCTCGCGCTGCTCCCGCATGGCCAAGTCAAATCCTTCCCAATCGACGCCCACACCCTGGAGCCTGGACGCGTCCTCGATCACATCTCTTCTAAGACCGAAGGTGTCGTAAAGCCTAAAGGCCACATCGCCTGGAAGCGTCACCTTGTGAATCAGCATACCCCCCGTCTCCGGGGATCGGAGGCGCAGCGCTTCCATTAGACGAGCAACTTCTTCGCGGAGCTTTCCCAGGCTGGTCGTCATGGTCCGGCGATAGCGGGAAGTCTCCGACGCCAAAACCCTACGTACCTGCTGCATGTTTTCGTCAAGCTCCGGGTACGCCGCCCGCATTTGCTGAGCCACCGCATCGGCCATTCCAGGAAGTACCTGGTCGGACACCGTCTCCGGCGATCCCGCATTTAGCATCGCGCGATTGATGATTTTTCGCAGCACGTAACCACGGCCTTCGTTGGAAGGCATTACGCCGTCAGAAATCAGAAAAGTGGAGGCTCGCGAATGGTCAGCGATAATCCTTCTGGAGACCTCCTCATCAGCATCACTCATGTCATGTTCCAAAAGTTTCGCTGCTTTAGCCATCAACGGCTGAAACAAGTCGGTGTCGTAGTTCGAGATGACGCCTTGGAGAACACACGCGATGCGTTCCAGCCCCATGCCGGTATCAACGCAGGGCATCGGCAAGGGCGTGAGGGCGCCGCTGGCGTCGCGGTTGAATTGCATGAAGACGAGGTTCCAGATTTCGACGTAGCGGCCACAGTCACAGGGAAATTTGCAATCCGCGTGCCCTTCGTCCGAAGCCGCGGGGCCCATGTCGTAATGAATCTCGCTGCATGGCCCGCAAGGGCCGGTGTCACCCATGGCCCAGAAGTTGTCCTTGAGTCCTGTGATAGCGTGGATGCGTTCCTGTGGCACTCGTTCGCCTAGCCAACATTGACCGGCAGGCGTATCAATTTCCAGCATGTTCCCTGGTGGAATCTCAGCGCCCCCGAAAATCGTTACGTAGAGTCTATCCTTCGGAATCCCGAACCACTCCGGCGAAGTCATCAGCTCCCAGGCGTAGGCAATCGCATCCTTCTTGAAATAATCACCGAACGAGAAATTGCCGAGCATTTCGAAAAAAGTGTGATGCCGCTTCGTAAACCCCACATTTTCCAGATCGTTGTGCTTTCCGCCCGCGCGCACGCACTTCT
>QHZC01000027.1:0-1958 GCA_003224515.1 Acidobacteriota bacterium | reverse complement strand
ACCTCTCGCGTATCTCGTTGCCGGTCAAGTCACCCTCAATTTCCCAATGGAGCGAATGAGCCGCCGAGTGGATCTGGGGCGGCCTTGCATGGCGGCATTATGGCAGAGGGAAAGAGCCAGCGCCAACCCATGGGGAGGGATGCCCCACCTGGGGGGGCTCGGATCTGTGGCAGACAATGAGGTTAAAACGCCAGATCCCCTTATATGGAATAAGTACCAGAACTCTAGGAATTTGTGCTAGAGGAGTTTTCGGGGAGGCCTTCGCGGGTGAGAGAGCGGAGTTCGCGGCGGACAATGTCGGCGGAGAAGCCGGCGCGGAGGAGGCTGCTGTAGATGGCGGCCATTTTCTTTTCATCGATTTCGCCGCCGTAGGAACGGAGCTTGCGTTCGATCCGCTGGCGGACCGTGACCGCTTCGTTGGTATGCTGGGCGACTTCTTCGAGGGCGGATTCGATGTGGCGGTCGGGAATGCCCCGGGCGCGGAGGTCGCGGGCGACACGGAACTTTCCTTGTTTGCGGGATTCGGTACGCTGTCGGGCGAACTGTTTGGCGTAACGCGCGTCATCGATCAGGCCGTTTTCCTTCAACCGCGCCATCACCACTTGGACCAGCAGCTTGTTAACGCTCCGTCGCTCCAGCTTCTCCTTCATCTCGTGCACGGAGTGCGCTCGCCGCATCAACGCGCGCACGGCTACTTCATACAACTCCGATTCGGTCTCAAGTTGGTGAGCCTTCTCGAGCATGGGAAAAGCATAGAAGCAAGCAAGCAGGGAGGCAAGGAAGTAAGCAAGGGCGAGGGGTTCAATTTATTTTGCAACGATCGAAGGAGGCCTCAGGCCTGAAGGGGTGAGGTACAGGCCGCTCCTCAATGAAACAATTTGCAAGCCTGCGTGTCGGATGGCGGTGTTTTTCTGAACGATTAGTCGAGTTCTGGATCTATTTCCAGAAATGCAGAAGAAGAAGTTTTCCCGAAACCAATCCTACGGCCAGCAGCCGCTACATTTCATCTCAAAAGACACGTCGGGAAAACAACTGAGAAACAGATTTAGGTAGGTTGCAGCGCGGCTATGGCCAGCCCGAGAATCAACACACCGACCAGAAGCAAACCAACTCCGAGATCGCGTTTCCCATAGTCTGGGAGTGCAGCAATAGGGATTGCTACGAACAAAACGGTCGTAACGGAAGATAGCCCGCACAAGGCTCGGAAGAGTTTTTTACACGGAGCCCTCATAGTCGAGGGGCGAACGCAAAGTAATGCTACTTGCGGGCGAAACGCTCGAAGTCGGCCATTTGCCGCTCCATTTCCTCGCGGGCGGAGTCGGAGGCGGAGCGAATACCCTGAATGCGCAGCTTGAATTCGTCGGCGTTGGAGGCGCGCGCCAGGGCTTCATCGAGAGTGATGAGCTGCTTCGAGTAGAGATCGAAGAGTGACTGATCGAACGTTTGCATGCCGTACTGGCTGGTGCCGGCGGCGATGGCATCATGGATCAAACGCGTTTTGTCCGCGTTGATGATGCAGTCGCGGATGTACGCCGTGGCAATCATGATTTCACAGGCGGGGACACGGCCTTTGTCATCCGCGCGGCGCACCAGGCGCTGGGAGACGACCGCCTTCAGCGTGGCGGCAAGCTGCAAACGAATCTGTTTCTGTTCCGGCGGGGGGAAGACCGCGATAATACGCTGAATCGTTTCCGTGGCGTCCAGGGTATGCAGAGTGGAAAGCACGAGGTGGCCGGTTTCCGCGGCGAGCAGCGCCGTGGAAATGGTTTCGAGGTCGCGCATTTCGCCGACCAGGATCACGTCCGGATCCTGACGCAGAGCAGCGCGCAGCGCGGTGGAAAAGTTCGCGGTGTCCACTTCGACTTCGCGCTGATTGATGAAGCTCTTCTTATCGCGATGCAGGAACTCGATGGGGTCTTCGATGGTTATCAGGTGATCGGCGCGGTTGGCATTGATGC
>QHZC01000228.1:10211-14010 GCA_003224515.1 Acidobacteriota bacterium | reverse complement strand
GTGCGCCGCGTGATGATTCTCATCAGCGATGGCGAGGACAATTTATCGACACACACGCGCTCGGAAGCCATCGAAATGGCCCAGCGCACCAGCGTGCTCATCTACACCATCAGCACGAGCACGCAATGGATTTCCCTTTCCCAGACCGATCCGAGCAGGATGGGCGACCGCAAATATCATCTGACGGACGGTGACAAGATTCTCCAGGATCTTGCCGAGGAAACCGGCGGCCGCGCGTTTTTTCCTTATCACGTAGACGATCTGGACCAGTCGTTCCAGGACATCGGCGACGAACTTCGCAATCAGTATTCCATCGCCTATCTGCCGACGAACTACGTCCTCGATGGCCGCTATCACAAGATCCGCATCGAAGTGCCCGAACACAAGGGCTACCAGGTGCGCGCCCGCCGCGGCTATTTCGCCCGCGCCAACGCCAACGTGCCGGCCACGCCAAACCCTCCCGGCGGCACTCCTCAGTAATCGGCATTTGAAAAATATTTTCGCGCGGCTCAATTTAAGGTTCAGTTTTGAAAACGCGATTCTTTACTGCGCGATTCGATAGTCAACCTCAAAAAACGCGCTAGGCACGGCGCGATTCGATAGTGAGTTTAGGATTCTTAGCGGGAAACATTGCGCAGCAGCACGGCGTCTGAATCCGCGTGCCCGCGCTTGATCCCCAACCGCGCGCCGTCTTTCGAGAACGCGTAGGCGGCAATTCGCTCCGCCATAAAATGCGTCAGCTGGCGCCGCCCCGATCCATCCAGCGGCTGCACCCACAGATTGTCCACGCCCCTCTCCCGCACCACATATGCAACGGCCTTTCCGGAAGGCAGGAACGCGAGGCCGGGCAGCCCCCGCGGATCGAATTCCAAGGACGATTTTTTGCCATCCTCGAGAGAATAAGAAACAAGCATGGGCGTGTGGTCCGATTCGCGCACGTCGAATGTGGCGACGGTTCTGCCGTCGGGGGAGAGGTCGTAGGGTTCGGCGGGAGATTTAATAATGGTTTCCAATGAACCCCCGTCGATGGGAATGCGCTTGAGGAAATGATTTTCCGCCGCGTCGAGGTAGTACAACCACTTGCCGTCATTCGAACAGACCGGCATGCGCTCATTAATGCCATAAGTAAGGCGCACCAAGTTTGTGCCGTCCGAATCGACGCGCCAAAAATTGGCTTCGGCACCGCCCGATCGGCTTATCGCGCGAAAGACGACGTAGCGTCCATTCCCGCACGAAGCCACCTGATCCATGGGGTAGCGGGGATCGGAGAAAACGACGCGGCCCCCTCCAGCCGGATTCACCATTCGAATGTCCGGACCCTGGATGACCAAGATTTGGGAATCCGGCGTCCAGTTCCAACTCCAAGCGGGCAGGTTAGAAGGAAGCTTGATGGGAGTTAGCTTTTCCGGGGAACCAGCAGGGGCGATTTCGATCTCAAATTTTCCCTGGACCTGGCTTGCCGCGATGTTCTGGCCGTCCGCGGAAAGGCTGGGATGGATGTAATCGTTGGTGTCGGTGGTCAAGAGACGAAAATCGCCGTCGGGGTAGGAAACAACACCAAGCTGATTCCGAAGAAAACCCGTGGCGGCGGTGATGGCCGAGACGACCAGAGCGCTCCCATCTGGTAACCACGCCGGTTCAAAGTAGATGCGATCTTTCGCGATGGCCGTTTGTTTCATCTCCCCACTGGCGACGTCTACGACGAGAAATCCTCCGAGATCCTGAGGCGTCGGTTGGACGATGGGAATCACGATGGTCTTGCCATCGGGGGACCAGGAGAGCGTCAGGCTGTCGGTGGAAACCTCCCGGTGATGGAAGAGGTCGCGTTCGAAGGAGCCATCGCGCCTGGCGATCTTGAGGTCCGTCACCGTGGAATCGCCATGCTGGTGCAAGTAGGCGAAGCCCTGACCGTCGGGCGAGAAGGCGATGGGGCTGTCCACGTCCTTAATGAGTAGCCGCGGGGTTCCGCCCAGCATGGGAGCGTCGTAGAGGGAAGCGATCGATTGCTCGGAGTCGTCGCGGCGGACGAAGTACATGTAATTGCCATCGGGAGAAAACGTCAGGCCGCTGTAGCGCGTGGCAGCGGGTGTGACGACTTGCGTGTTGCTCCCCGTGGAAATATGCCGGAGCCACAGGGATTGCAGGCCATTCTCGTCCAGGACGTGGAGCAAGTATTTTCCGTCGGGGGAAATTCTGGCCAGGGAGACGTGACCGTTGTTGGTGAGATTTTCGACCGACATTCTTTCCACCGGCAAATCCTTTTTGTGTGGCAGGAAGGAGTAGACGCCGAAGGCGGCGGCGACGAGCAAGAGGAAGACAGCTCCAATTACGAGGGCCGTGCCGAATCTGCTCTTGCTGGCGGCGGCAATCAGGATGGAACTGCCGGAGGGCGAACGCGGCGGCCCGGCAGGCTGGGCGGCCGGCGTGGACAACTGCTTTGGGATGCCACCCGAGGAAGAGGAAACAGGCGCGACCTTGCCGGAATCGATCTCGCGCTGCAGACGCTTGAGGTCGGCGCGTAGTTCCGCGGCGACCTGGTAACGCACGTCGCGATCCTTTTCGAGGGTTTTGTCGAGGATGCGCTCGAGCTCGGCGGGGACGTCGGGATTCAATCTGACCGGAGCCACCGGAGCGTTGTGCAGGATGTTGTCGAAGACCACGGCGCTGGTGGTGCCCGGGAACGGCTGCTTGCCGGTGGCCAACTGATAGAGGACGCCGCCGAGGGAGAAGAGGTCGCTGCGAGGGTCGAGTTCCTCGCCACGCGCTTGTTCGGGTGACATGTAGGAGATGGTGCCGACGGCAGTGCCGGGACTGGTGAGCAGCAGAGTCTCGAAATCGACGAGGGTCTCCCCGCCAAGGTGTGCATGGTGCTCGGGCAGGAGTTTGGCGAGGCCAAAATCGAGAATTTTGACGGCGCTACGGTCGGTCATGAAAATGTTGGCGGGCTTGATATCGCGATGGATGATGCCCTTTTTGTGTGCGGCGTCCAGGGCGTCAGCGAGCTGGATGCCGATGTCAATGGTGCGCAGAACGGGGAGGGAGCCGAGGGGAATCAGCTTGTCGAGGGTCTGGCCTTCGAGCAGCTCCATGGCGATGAAGGTCCGGCCATCGTGTTCCTCGATGGCGTGAATGGTGCATATGCCGGGATGATTGAGCGCGGAGGCGGCGCGGGCCTCACGGAGGAAACGTTCGAGAGTCTGGGGGTCGCGGTGGGTGTCTTCCGGGAGGAATTTCAGGGCTACCCGGCGGCCCAGTTTGGTGTCTTCTGCTTCGTAGACGACACCCATGCCGCCCTTACCAAGCTGGCGGAGGATGCGGTAATGGGCAATGGCTTCGTTGAGCATGAGCGCGGAGCAAAATGAGGATGGTAGACGGTCGGGGGATTCGGGTCAATTGGTTCGGGGAAAAGGGATCAAAGAATTAGAGAGCAGACCTCATGCGCCTTCGGCGCACCACCACGGAAGAGTTCCGCAAGCAGCGTCAGCGGAGGTGGAAGAGGGAAGCGGCCGAAAGAATGAGGAAAACAGCGAGACCAAGGAAAATCACACGCCTGCTGCGCATGAATGGACACTCAAAATCGTCCCTGCGCATTAAACCCGAGCCAGCTGCATGCGAAGAGTGCGCGTCCCGCGTCTAGCCCGCCCGTCTTCTCCAGAGTTAGGAAAGCCTCGTCCCGACCACCGTAATGTGTCGTGAGGGATAATAAACGGTAAGCACGCGGCACCTGGGGAGCGCTTGCTGCGTATCGGTTCTGGCGGTATTTCTTTTTCCAAGAATCCCAGAACCTCTCCTGCTGTGA
>QHZC01000228.1:0-10198 GCA_003224515.1 Acidobacteriota bacterium | reverse complement strand
GATCGACGAAATCCTCAAAGTTTTGCAGAAGTGCCCCTTGGCGCAGTATGAGCAAGGAAAAGATTCTGTTCGCGTGCTTCCCGGTTCTCCCGAAGGATTCGAAGTCATCATCGAGCAAATTTGGGAGAACCATTACAGCGTGACTTATGGCGGCTGGCATGAAGACTTTTACTCGTTGGAGGAAGCGCTCAGTTGTTTTTTCCTCGGGCTTTCGAATCACGCTAGATTGAAGGTCTGTAGCAAAGTTGGAAAACCTTTTCGATGGACGGTTGAGTATTGGACCGACCCAGATTGGCGGGAACGTTCCACCAAGGCGACTTGGTCTCGCCGGATTTTGACGCCAGCGGTGACCGCTTACCTGCAGAATGACCTCCTACCTGAGAGCAATGTGCAGCCGTTCGTGAACAAAATGGCCGCTGGCCATTGACGATTCGAACCAAGAGGATTGAGTCCCCGACGCGTCTCGGGATTGACTGCTTACCGAGCGAGGCGATAGCCGTGTTGTAAAGACTTCCGGTTAGACTTGGGCGTGTAACGGCCAAGCCTGGGAGGTCATCCATAAAGTATGCGATACCTGGTGCGAGCGCGAGTGAAAGATGGTTGCCAGCGGGGGTTGCTGGAAGCGATCGAGCGCGGCACGTTAGGCCAAGGATCGGTCGCGGGGAACGAATACCTGCGCAACATGAATGAGGCCAGGGTTTGCGCCGACAAGACAGTGCGGTGGGTGGAAGTGTGTTATTGCCTCACGCCGCTCGAGGAAGAGCGGCCTTACTGGGAAGAGTTTTTCGAACTGGTGAAAGTGCAGGACGCTCACGACCGCCGCAAATGCCGCGACGAGAATGGCACTGAGCCGTGGGCCTGCGGCGATTGCGACTGCACCGCCCGGCTCGAAGAAAAGCTCAAGAATCGAGACAAACCGTTTCTCGGACTCTTGCGCAATTCTCTTGCTGATCCCACCGCATAGCCTGACGGGAACGGAAAAACGCGCCCGGCCAAAGAAAAAGCCCTGCCCTCAAACACCGGGGCCTGCCGGCAAGGCCAGGGCAGCCTTGTTGGAGGTGGATGCCGGGGGAACAGCGCCTGAACGATGGAGACTCTGGAGTTCACACCGTCGTCTTTGGCGCGGCTCTTTCGACCTTGCGAAACGGCGATGCGGCTATACAATGCTTGGGCATTTCCCCATGGACCATCTAGAGAGGAGATTTCAGCCTCATGTTCTTCGATAGCAAACGACGCTCCAGCCAGCTTGTTTCCGCGTTCCTCCTGTTCACATTGGCGCTGTTGCTGATGGCCTTTCGGCCCGGCGCCCGCGCCCAGGCGCCTGACATCACCACCAAGCTGAGTGGCTTTGACTCCTACATGGAGCAAGTTCTAAAGGATTGGAACACCCCAGGGATTGGCGTGGGAATCGTGGTTAACGACAAACTGGTTTTCGCTAAGGGCTACGGCTATCGCGACTACGAGAAGAAGCTGCCCTTCACGCCAGCGACGCTCTGCCAGATCGCCTCAAACTCAAAACTGTTCACCGCTGTTTCTGCGGGCATGCTGGTCGAGGAAGGAAAGCTGACTTGGGACAACGACCAGCTCAACAACAACGTGACTTTGCGCGACATGTTGTCCCACCGCACGGGCGTGACGCGGCACGACTCGATCTGGTTCAAATCGCCTTTCACGAGGAAGGAACTGTTCGAGAAGCTAAAGTATCTCGAACCGCAGCAGCCGATGCGCGAAACCTTCCTCTATAACAACCTCATGTACGCTGCCGCCGGCAGCATCATCGAACTGAAATCCGGGAAAACCTGGGAGCAGTTCGTGCGCGAGAGGATTTTCACACCGCTGGACATGAACACCACCACCTTCACCATTTCCGATATGACCCAGCATCCGGACCACGGTGTGCCTTACAAGGAAAAGCGCGACTCGTTCGAGCTGTACAAAATTCCTTACTATGAAGACACCGAGGGCGTCGCTCCGGCGGGCGCCATCATTTCCAATATCGATGAGCTGTCGTACTGGCTGATCGCGCTCATGAACGACGGAAAATACGACGGCAAACAGGTGCTGCCGGCAAATGTGCTGAAAGCCACGCTGCAACCGGCCATTGGTTTGCCAAACACCCTTGGGGAATCGCAAGGATTTTGGGAGCTGCTCAACCCGGCCTACGGCATGGGTCGGCAGACCGCCGCGTATCGCGGGCACCTGATGACCTTTCATGGCGGCGACCTCCCCGGCTTCCACTCGCAGGTTTCCTTCCTACCCAACGACAAGATCGGTGTAATCGTTCTCGTGATCAGCGATCATAGCGCCCCGTTGTACAACATCGTCAGTTACAACGTGTATGAGCGGCTTCTTGGGATGGACCAGACGCCGTGGAGCCAGCGCCGGCTTCAACAGCGGCTCGCTGGCAAGAAAGCGGGCACGGAAGCACGGGCCAAAGCCGGCGCCGACCGCATTCTGAACACCAAACCGTCCCACGCGCTTGCCGACTACGCCGGCGACTATGAAAATGCGGCTTACGGCATTCTTAAAATCGCGTCCAAGCCTGACGCGCTGCAATTTAGTTTTCACGAGTTCCAGTTTCCAATGAGCCATTTCCATTACGACCGGTTTGACACCCCGGATGACGAACAATATGGCAAGTTCTCTCTTAATTTCCGGACCAACCCGCAAGGAGACATTGATAGCGCGGTGATATCACTGGACCAGGCCGAAGTCGTTTTCACGCGCAAGCCCGATACGTTGGCCCCGGCGCTTCTAGAAAAACTCGCAGGCGTGTACGTCACTCCAACCAAGGTCAAATTTGAAGTTCTCTATCAGCCCGGAGCCGGTCTTTCACTCGCTTTCCCGGGGGGACCTCCCGTCAAGCTGATTCCCATCAAAGGGCTGAAGTTCAGGACTCCGCAATTCGCAGATAATATTTATGAGTTCGTCATGGAAAACGGCAAGGTAACCGCTCTGAAGGAGCGCGACCCATCCGGCGAATTCGACTTCTCGCGGCAGTAAGGGCGGGCAGGCGATCGCGTTAGGCTTACTTTGCGACCGCGGCAGGCCGGGCCTCGAGCGCCTTTAAGAGATGGTCGGAGTGTGAAACCCAGCCAAACAAGGCTTCGATCAGCAAGAGCGATGCTTGGTGGTTAGTAGTCGGCAGATTGTGGCCGATGGGCTCGGCGGTGCAGTCCCTGAGCAGCACGGGTGAGTAGTCTCTGAAGGTCGCGTCCCTGATGGTGGACTCCACGCACACGGACGTAGTGCATCCCGTGAAGACCAGAACTTTGGCGTTCTGGCGCTTGAGGACGCTATCCAACTCGGTTTGATAAAAGCCGCTGAACCGGGATTTCCAAATAACCATATCACCCGGTTGCGGCTTGAGTTCGGTCACGATCTCCGTATTCCACGTGTCACGGATTAGGATCCGACTTTCCGTTCCATCGGGTGCTCGAACCGCCTTTCCGAAGTGCATCATTGTGTGCCTTATCCAGTTTGGAGAATCAGGAGGTCCGGCGTCGGAAAGGTCGGGAAGAAACCCCATCTTCAGGTAGAGGACTGGTATGCCCGCCTTGCGGGCGGCGGCAATAACCCTCGCGGTGACGGCAACGGCTTTTTGAATCTGGGAGATGTCGATTCCGGCGCGATCGAACATTCCGCCTTTGGTCCCAAAGTCGTTTTGCATGTCGATCACGAGCAGCGCGGTTTCTGCGGGCTCGAAGGCGATAGGCTCAGGGTGAGCATCGAGGAGCATGACGCACCTCCCTGATTTGCGGGGATTCTTGCCGGGCAGTATAACACCTTGAATTCGAACAATAGCCGAGCCTGACGACGTGCGCTCAAACCAATGAGCAAGAGAGATTCATCCCGCAGAATTCGCGTTAGAAGGGTCCCCAGGTGCGCAGGCGGGCTTGTCGTACCGACGCGCAGATCGGGCCGGGCAAGCCCTACAAAGGCAAGGCGGGAAGAAATAGGAGGCCGGGGTCCCGAGCGAGTCGGGATGAATTCCGCCCGGCCTGTGCATGGTCGGGGGGAGGCGAGGGAGGGGCAGGGGGAGCAAAAAAAGTGCTTGACATATTCCCATATAGGAATGTATTGTCAAACCTATGGCACGAGCGGCGACAACTTCGGATGCTTTCAATGCGGTGGCCGAGCCACGCCGGCGAGAGATTTTGAACTTCATCGCGCTCCAGGAACGGCCGGTGGGAGAGATTGTGGACTTGCTGGGGATGGAGCAGCCGTCGGTATCGAAGCACTTGCGTGTGTTGCTGCAAGTCGGGCTCGTCAATGTACGACGGGACGGGCGGCGAATGTTTTATCGCACGGATGCGGAGGCCATCCGGCCGATCCACGAGTGGACGGAAACGTTCGCACGATACTGGCGTCATCAATTAAGCCGGGTCAAGGAACGTGCCGAGCTCAGAATCGAAGCGTCAAAAGATATCGGGCCGGATTCCATTCCAAGGAGGAAGGATGATTTCGACGGGAATAAGAATTGAGGATATGACGTTGAATGTTACAGAAGAAATCCAGGTACGCGCGCCGTTGGAGGTGACCTTCGCCGCGCTGCTCGAGCAGCTCGGTCCCTTCAACGAAACAGCGGAAGACAAACCCATGCCCATGAAAATCGAGCCATGGCCGGGCGGCAGGTGGTACCGCGACCTCGGCGACGGGAACGGTCACAATTGGGGCCACGTGCAAGCCATCAAGAAGCCCACGCTGCTGGAAATCAACGGGCCGTTGTTTATGTCTTATCCGGTCGTTTCCAACGTGCAGTACCGCTTGAGCCAGGTGGATGGCGGGACCCTGATTCAGTTTCGGCATTCGGCCCTGGGGCTGATTCAAGAGGACCACCGCAGAGGCGTGACAAAGGGTTGGGGACACATCCACGAAGGTGTGAAGAGGCGTGCAGAAGCGGCGCGTTCGCGTTGAACGGTGACGTGGTGGACCTCGTGCCAGCGGCGGGAGGAAAGCATGTGTCCATTTTGCATCGGCAGCGCTGCATTGATGGCCAGCAGCTTGTTCTCGGCCGGCGGGCTCACGGCAGCGGTGGTGAACAAGATTCGTTCGAAGAGCGAGACGAAAGGAGCAGTTATGAGACTTGTAGATAACATCTTGATGGAACTTGATCAGGAAGCACAAACGACGAAGCGGGTCTTGGATCGAATTCCGGACGACAAACTCTCCTGGAGACCCCACCCGAAATCCAGTTCCCTGGGTCAGTTGGCCCTGCATATTGCGTCCGTGCCGGGCAGTGTTGCTGCAGCGGCTGTGCCGGACAGCATGGAAGCCCCGAATTTCTCGCAGCCGGAGGCGAAGAGTCGTCAGGAAGTCCTGGACACTTTCTCCAAGAGCCTCGAAAGTGCAAAGGCCACCCTGAAGAAAATGGACGACGCGCGGCTCAACTCCGCATGGAGCTTGACGAAAAACGGAAAGGTCCTGATGTCGGTGCCACGGATCGCCTTCCTCCGCTCAGTTCTCATGAATCATAACTATCACCATCGCGGGCAGCTCTCGGTCTATCTGCGCATGCTGGATGTACCAGTCCCGTCGATTTACGGGCCCAGCGCGGACGAAAATCCTTTTGCCTAGTCCCTCAAAAATCGAGCCGACAATCCAAACCATAAGGAGGAAACATGGGTGAAGTAACGAACGAGCAGGTGAATCTGATGTTGCGGCTGTACGAAGACAGACGGGAGCCGCGGCTGCGCGAAGCACGGGAGTGGTTTGCAGCCAACTTCCACGTGAAAACCGAGGAAGACGTGATGCGCGTGTGTCCTCCTGGCAGCAAGGAAAACGCGTACATGCGCATGGTCTTCGGTTATTGGGAGATGGTGGCGAGCATTGTGAACCGCGGGCTGATCGACGAAGAGTTCTTCTTCGAAAGCAACGGGGAACAGTGGGCCGTTTGGGAACAGGTGAAGCCGGTGCTCGGCGTGTGGCGCGCGATGTTCAGCAGCCCGAACTTCCTCGGCAACCTCGAGCGGCACGTTACGCGGCTGGAGGCCTGGCGCGAGAAGCGCAGCCCCGGATCCAACGAAGCAATCCGCAAGGTCATGGCGCAAATGCAACAGGCCATGCCAGCGCCTAAGGCGCAGGCTGCCGCCCGCTAGAGTCGGAGGTCGCAGCTGGCTCTAGATTCCATTGAACGCCCAGCGAATGCGGGGGCTTGCTTGCGCAGGGTGCCGCCGGGCTCCCGCATTCACGAAACGCGAGATTTTCGGGTCATCTGTTTTCCCGCTAACGGAAATTTAAGAGAGGAGAAATGGACATGGCAACGAGAGTAAGGGAGCAGTCCAAGGTCGTGACGGCGGCGGAATGGCTTGCCGCGCGCAAGGAGTTGTTGAAAAAAGAGAAAGAGTTCACGCGGTTGCGCGATGAATTGAGCCGGCAGCGCCGCGAGCTGCCATGGGAGAAGGTCCAAAAGTCGTACATCTTCGACGGTCCGAAAGGTAAAGAGACGCTTGCGGATCTCTTCGGAGGCAGAAGCCAGCTGATCGTATATCACTTCATGCTGGGCCCTGGCTGGACGGAAGGCTGCCCGAGCTGCTCGTTCATCTCAGACCATATTGACGGCAGCGTGCCGCACCTGGCGGCAAGAGACGTGCGGCTGGCAGTGGTTTCGCGGGCCCCGCTCGGAGAGATCCAGGCGTTCAAGAAGCGCATGGGCTGGCGGTTCCACTGGGTGTCGTCGAATGCGACCGACTTCAATTACGACTACCAAGTTTCAATGACCAAGGAAGAACTGGGAAAGGGCGAAGTGTACTACAACTATGCGATGCAGAAATTCCCCAGCGAAGAGCGTCCCGGCACCAGCGTGTTTTACAAGGATGCTGCGGGAAATATCTTCCACACATATTCGAGCTACGGCCGCGGGCTGGACATCCTCATCGGCGCGTACAACTGGCTGGACATCACGCCGAAAGGACGCGACGAAGAGGGGTTGGCCCACACCATGGCGTGGGTGCGGCATCATGACAAATATGGCGACGGCTACCAAGTGGACGCGAAGGCGGAGTACGTGCAGCCCGCCAAGACCTCCGGCACCGCAGGGGATTGTTGCGAACATCATTGATGGTGGAATCTCTTGATAGCTTCCCGGGCCCAGCGGGCGAGCTAAGAGTTTGCAGCTTCAGCCTTTCGGGGCGTAGTAGCCTTTGCGGGCGAGGACCTTCAGGTCGTGATCGGCGGTTTCCACCTTGACCTTGCGAAATTTTCCGTCCTGCGCCGAGTTTGTCGGATAGTAGCCTAGCGTATACTGGCTGCGCAGCTCTTCGGAAATCTCGTCAAATGCTTCCGCCAGCTTCTTTTCCGACCGAACGGAGATCATGCGCCCGCCGGTCTCCTCCGCCAGTTTGTGCGCCACGCCAGGGTTACCGCCATATCGCGGGTCCGCCACGAGCAGGATGTGAATCACCGTATCCGTGCGCTGGGCCGCTTCGATGGCTTCGTCCAGCTTCACTTTACTTCCTTCATCCTGGGCGTCGGTAACGATGACAATTGCTTTGCGCCCGGCTTCGGAAGCGAGTTTTTCACCGCACGCCAGGTAGATGGCGTCGTAGAGAGCCGTGCCGGTGATTTGCCGCGATCCGATCGGACCCGGATTTCCCGCGATCGTTCCCTGATCCGGCACATTGATCCTAGTCTTACGAATGGCGCGTTCGAGTTGGCCGCGCTCGTCCGTAAAATCCGACAGCAGATCGACATTGGCATCGAAGGACATCACCAGCGCCTCGTCACCCTTGCGGATCACCCGTGCGATGAACCGGCTACCGGCGTCTTGAATGGCGCTCAGCATGTCTTGTTCGCTGCCGGAAGTGTCGAGCAGCATCGCCAGCGTGATCGGCAGGGCCACCTCTCTAGAAAAGAATGCGATTTTCTGTTCCTGATTGTTTTCGGAAATCCTGAAGTCTTCCTGTTTGAGGGTGGGCACGATCCTTTTATTCTTGTCGCGTACGGTTGCAAACAAGTTCACCAGGCTTACCTGCGACTTGATCACCCCGCCTGGAGCGGAGGGCTCCTGGGGCATGGCCGGGATGGCCAAAGTCGCCGCAACCGTTGCCGTCACCCATTGCATCAAAAGTTTGTGCATCGAAGACATGTATACTTTCCTTGGCGAGAGATGCCCGACCGGAAAAACCCTGCGGGGTACTGCCGCCCTGTAGGATGCCGCGAAGCGGTGCGATGGATGCGTGGCAGAAAATCACGCGCGCGGATAATTCGAAGTTTGGCTTGAGGACTATGAAAAGTCTACGAAAAACCTTCCTGTTGGTCGGCGGAGTACTGCTCACCGTGCTTCTCACCCAGCTGGGTGCCGAAGCGCCCCAACAGGGTGCTACCTCCGCCGCTCCGGAGCAAAACCCTCAGGCCCCTCCGCAACAGAACCGGCAAGGGAAAATTACCTTCTCGGTCAACCAAGTGGTGGTGCCTGTCACCGTGAAAGACGGGTCCGGGAGGCTGGTCGCCGACCTGCGGCGGGACGAATTTCGAATCTTCGAGGATAACGTCGAACAGAAGATCGTTTACTTCGGAGCGGAACCTGCTCCCATTTCGATGGTTCTGTTGATTGACAACGACTTGAAATCGAAGGATGCCACGCAAGTTTCCGAAAGTTTGCTGTCGGTGGTTGCGGGGCTGAGCTTGAACGATGAGGCGTTCGTCTGCCGATTTGACCAGTTTTTCCACGTGGGGAAGGGCTTTATCACCGACCAGGACAAACTCCTCACCGAGTTGAAGCGCACGCATTTGGACGATGAGCCTTCCGCGGGGCCTTCGAGCCCGGCCATCAGCAATGGCCCGTCGATCAACGGGCACTCCGCCACGGGAGATGCGCCGAACATGATCGGCGCTACGTTGAACTTCAAGGGCCAGCCGACCAAGGCGTTGGATGATGCGGTATACGCCGCGGCGCAGTTGCTTAAAGACCGTGATCCGGAGCGCCAGCGGCGGAAGATTATTTTTCTGATTTCCGATGGCGTCAACGGGCCAAAGTTCAATGTGAATAACTACGACACCGTGCTAAAGGAGCTGCTTCGCTACAACATCGCGGTTTACGGAGTTGGCGTGGGTAGCGCTTTTTTCGACCGGAAGTTTGAACGCCTTTCGAAATACGCGCACGATACGGGCGGCGACGTCTACTATGGTTTGAAGAGCCGAGCGATGGAGGGGCTGTATTCCAGGGTCACGGAAGAGGCCCGCAACCAGTACACCCTGGCCTATGCGCCCAGCGGAACGGACCGCGGCGCGGAATACCATTCCATCGAGGTCCGGGTAAAGCGCGAAAGGCTTACCATCCTGACTCGCGAGGGTTATTATGCCGGGGCCACACCGAGATAGCAGGTTTTTCATTTTCACTGCAAATTGTCTTGACTCTTGCGTGAACCGCCCGTATATGAAGTCCAGGGCAAGTGGCTGGCGGTGACGCCCGTCATGCGCTGAGCGTGAGGAGGAAATTCGAATGAAGAAAAAGGCCAAGAAGGACGAGAAGAAGGGCCCGAAAAAAGGGAAGTAGGACCTCTCCCAGCAGGATTCGGGAGGCGCCCTGACGCGGGTCAGGGCGCCTTTTTCCGGTACCGGCAACTGACAAAAGGTTCCATCAGGACTTGGCTGCCGGTACAGCTTCAACTGCTCCCGGCAATCCTTCCCGCGAGCGTTCGCGAAGATAGAGAAACAGCGGCAAGGCGAAAGACACGCCCACGGCGAGTAGGCCGGCGATTGGCAGCCATAAGAGCGGCATGCCGAGCCGTCGGCCTTCCAACCTGACAAACCTCACCGAGGACCACGGCCGAGACCAAGACGTCCAATCCGAAGAATGCGCTGATGCTATTGGCGAAGAATTGGCGGAAGAGAAGCCCGCGGTTCGGTCCGCGTTCGACGATCCACGGGATGAATTGCGAATAGGGAAGCGCGGCCCCGAGAACGCCAAAGGAACAAGTACATGCTTTTTTGATTCACGTGAAGTCCTCCGGTTGGCTTTCTTCTCCAGAAAGAATTCGAAGAATTTGCCTGCGTTCCTTCAAGCGCTCAGGGCTTCTTCATGTGCCGGGCAGATTGGCCTGTAGGCGCAATTGCGGCAGACGAAACCGGGCTTCGCGGGAAATTCCCCGGCCCGAATGTCCGCAGCTGTTTCCTGTACAATTTTCTGCGCTTCATCCAACTGCTTTGCCTCCCGCGTGGTCTCTTGCCGCTGATTGTTCTGCAAGTAATGAAACAC
>QHZC01000222.1 GCA_003224515.1 Acidobacteriota bacterium | reverse complement strand
TCCAGATGACCTCCAAGTACAAAAGCGACTTTCTGGCGAATATGTCGCACGAACTTCGGACGCCTTTAAACAGCCTTCTCATCCTCTCGAAGATGCTGCACCAGAACACGGAAGGAAACCTCACGGCCAAGCAGGTGGAACATGCCAGAACGATCCACATGGCCGGAAGCGATCTTCTCTCGCTCATCAATGACATCCTTGACCTTTCGAAGATCGAGTCCGGGACGATGTCCATAGACGTGAGCCAAGTCCAGTTCAAGGACATCCAAAACGAGGTCGAGGCGAACTTCCGACCAGTCGCGCTCTCCAAGAAGCTTGATTTTGAAGTCGAACTCGATCCGAGCCTTCCCCCGGGGTTCGAAACGGACTCGAAGCGCATCCACCAGATTCTTCGGAACCTGCTCTCGAACGCCTTCAAGTTCACTTCCGAGGGCAAGATCCGGTTGCATATGGGTGTGGCCGGGCGAGGCTGGACGAGAGACCATGAAATTCTCGGTAACGCGGATATGGTGGTTTCCTTCGCCGTCAAGGACACGGGGATAGGAATTCCGCCCGACAAGTACCAGACCATTTTCGAGCCCTTTCAACAAGCGGACACGTCCACGAGCAGAAAATATGGCGGGACGGGGCTAGGGCTTTCGATTTCGCGGGAAGTTGCCAAGCTCCTGGGTGGGGAGATTAAACTGGAGAGCACACCGGGCCAAGGGAGTACCTTCACGCTTTACCTTCACCAGCATCACGTTCCTCTTAGGCCCAAGAGCCCGAAAGAGACGGTCGTCTCCCCAGAGACGTCGACGTCCCGCGAAGAAGGCGTGTTTTCCATCGCGGACGAGGCGCTTTTCGCGCCACTGCCAAGCGACATCCAGGATGATCGCAACAATCTAAAGCCTGGCGATCAGATCTTCTTGATCGTGGAAGACGACATTACGTTCGCAAGTCTTCTCCTCGATCTTGCTCGGGAACATGGGTTTAAAGGCCTAATCGCCTTTACGGGCGAGGCGGGACTTGCGATGGTGAGAAAATTTAGACCGCAGGCGATTTCGCTCGATCTTCGGTTGCCGGACGTGGAAGGGTGGGCGCTCCTTGATTACCTCAAGCATGATGTCGAACTTCGTCACATTCCCGTCCAGGTCCTCTCGGGGGGCGATGCCCCTGAGCGTGCCTTCCGATTGGGAGCCTTTGCCTACCTCAGGAAGCCCGTTGAAAGGGAGGATCTCGTTCGGTCTATGCTCAAGATCCAGACCTTCCTTGACGGGGGAAAGAAAAACCTTCTTATCGTGGAGGATTCCGAAATCGAACGAAATAACCTCGTTGAACTCCTCTCGGGAGACGACGTCGAAACAAAGGCAGCAGGGACAGCGGCCGGGGCTCTTGAAATCCTCAAGTCCGGGCCTCTCGACTGCTTGGTACTCGATCTCAGGCTGCCTGATATAAGTGGCCTCGAACTGATCGAAAGGATTAAATCGGAGGTCGGACTCCTTCAGCTCCCGATCATTGTTCACACAGGGCGGGACCTTTCCGCGGAGGAGGAAGCACATCTTTCCACAGTGACCAGCGCCATTGTTGTCAAGGACGCGACCTCTCCGGAACGCATTGTAGAGGCAGTGTCGCTCTTCCTCCACCGCCGGTCGACCGGCCTTGGTGCTCCCCAGCGGAGGATGCTCCAGACTGTCGTCGAGCAGGACACTGCGCTCGCGGGCAAGACCGTTCTCCTGGTAGACGACGATATGCGGAACATCTACGCCCTCTCCAGCAAGCTCGAGCAGCTCCAGATGAACGTTGTCTTCGCGCAAAACGGAAGGATGGCGTTGGAGGAGCTGGCCTCAAGTCCTGCGATTGACGTCGTCCTGATGGACATCATGATGCCGGAGATGGATGGGTACCAGGCTATGCGGGAGATCCGGAAGATCGAGCGCTTCCGGGCGATGCCGATTATTGCTCTCACCGCGAAGGCCATGAAGGGAGACCGCGAGCGGTGTATCGAGGCGGGCGCCTCCGACTATATCCCCAAGCCCGTCGACGCGGAACGACTCCTTTCCCAGCTTCGAGTGTGGCTTTGTCCCAAGGAGTGACTTGAGTCATGGCTGCTGAGCTTGCCCTCAACCCCCTCGAGGAACTGACATCCGGAGCTCTTCTACCGGATCCATTGCCGGAGAAGAGCGCGAGCGAAGCCATGCAATCATAGAACTCGGTTTGAGGAGCCGTTGCAGACAGGGTGCTGCGAAAGTAGGGTTCGAGAAAATGAAGGAACAGGTAACCAGATCAGGATCTGTCGCATCTCTCCCAGACGTGGAAGACGCGCGGCGCAAAGCAAGCATCCTTCTTGTGGATGACCGAGAGGAAAATCTTGTCGCCCTCGAGGCCGTCCTCAAAGACCTCGGCCAGAATCTCGTCAGGGCAAAATCCGGCCAGGAGGCTCTCAGACTTCTCTTCCGGCAGGATTTCGCAGTGATCCTGCTCGATGTCCGGATGCCCGACATGGACGGATTCGAGGCGGCGGAACTCATCCACAAACGACAAAAGTCCCGGGACACGCCGATCATTTTCATTACGGCTGCGGACGCAAACCCTGACCAGATCGCCAGGGGTTATTCGGTGGGTGCCGTCGACTACATCTTCAAACCGTTCATGCCCGAAGTGCTGAAGGCCAAGGTATGCACCTTCCTTGATCTATTTAAGAGGACGGAGGAACTTCGACAGAGCGAAGTCCGTTTCCGGACGATGGTCACGAACCTTCCGGGCGCCATGTATCGTCGTGAGGCATTGCCTCCGTTCAACATGCTCTTTGTCACTGATCCCATCGACAGGCTCTCCGGCTACCCGGCCTCCGATTTCATGCAACGGCGACGGGCCTACATCAGCATCATGGACCCTGACGACG
>QHZC01000025.1 GCA_003224515.1 Acidobacteriota bacterium | reverse complement strand
CCGACGCTCCAAGCGATGAAACGACGCGGCAGTTTCTGGCTGATCGAAGGCCAGACGATCAAAGCCGAGTTGCGACCGAAACCCCGATGGAAGAGGAGGAGCCATGTACCAGACTGACATGTATGAAGGGATGCTTGCAGAGACCGTCACGATGCTCGGCGCCAGCGGGGACGTCATCAACGCCTACTTTGCCCGACCCTTGGGCCCTGGCCCCTTTCCTGGCGTTGTGCTGATCCACCACCTGCCTGGCTGGGACGAATGGTACCGTGAGGCCACGCGCAGGTTTGCACACCACGGCTATTCCGCGCTCTCTCCCAATCTTTACTTCCGCGATGGCCACGGCACCCCTGAGGACGTGGCCGCGAAAGTGCGCGCAGCAGGGGGCGAGCCCGACGACCAGGTCGTGGGGGATGTTGGAGGAGCAATGCGATACCTGCGCTCGCTCCCCTACATCAACGGCAAAGTGGGTGTCTTCGGCACCTGTTCGGGCGGCCGACACGCGTATCTCACGGCGTGTCGTGCGAAAGGCTTTGACGCCGCCGTGGACTGCTGGGGCGGGCGTGTAGTAATGTCCAGAGAGGAACTCACGCCCAAGCAGCCCGTGGCCCCGATCGACTACACCAAGGACCTATCCTGCCCGCTCCTGGGCCTCTTTGGTGAGGAGGACAAGGGCCCCACGCCCGAACAGGTGACCCGCCACGAGGAGGAACTGAAGAAGTGCGGCAAGACCTATGAGTTTCACATGTACCCGAATGCGGGTCATGGTTTCTTCTACTATGACCGGCCGGCCTATCGGCAGCAGCAGGCGGTGGACGGCTGGCAGAAGGTTTTTGTCTTCTTTCAGAAGCATCTTGGTTGACAGTAGGGAGGAGGCCGACAATGTGCACCATGATCGCCAGGCAGGTGGAGGTCGAGGGCAGAGGCAAGGGCGCGGGCGGGTGGTTCACCGTGCGCCAGGCGAACGTGTCCTATGACCACCCTTTCAGCCTCCCGCTGGAGCATGCTTTGAATATCGACTTTGTGAATGAGGCGCAGGGGCCGGGCGCGCGGGTCGCCGTAGAACTCACGGTGGAGTCGGCTCGGACCCTGGTTGAGACGATCCAGGCGGTGCTCACGCGGGCTGAGGCGAGTGGATACTTGGAGGAAGACCACGCCCATGCTTGACTTCAAGTCACCCCTCTAACCGGTGCCTCCGCCAAGAGCAGTCCATCTGGTTGATACGCACGGCAGTCCCCAACCCCGCCAGACCCGAGCAATACTTGATCGGGCGTGGAACGCAACGCGGCCACGGTACTCTCATTCCGCCCTCAGGGATCGGGCGGCCAGTTGGTTGTTGGACCAAAAGAGCAGATTGGACTTGTGTATGTAGTCGTATCGATCAAGGCGTAGGCGGCTTCCAGCCATCGATAGGTGAATCTTGTCCAGTGGGAAGGGCACTCCTTGTAGCCATCATTACGGTAGAGAGCAAGTCTCGGAAATGTGAATTTCACTCCACCAAGCCCCAGGGACCTTTTCAGACTACTGGTGACGCGCCGTCCATCAAAACGAAAGGCTTCCATCCAGTAGCCGGCACAACTTCCTCCGCACAGCAGGGTTGTGATCACGAAATGCGCTTCACGATTTGATGGAGTGGCAACACCAACGATGCGAGCGGTTAATGAGCCACCCGCCATGATCTCCAAATCACTACAACCCGGTCTTGCGGGCGCCCCATTCAAGACATTATCGACGTTGAATGTCCAGATGTTCGGATGATGCGCGTCCGTAGCTCTCCGCAACACTATCCCCACAAGCTCTCCTGGTGAACAGCCATATTGAATCCCAAAGTCCCATTCGAACAACTGAAACCCTTGGTGGGCCACTTCAAAGGAGTACTCGCGAAAGCGCTGCGTTTGAAGGCTTGGCGCAGCTGCAATCGGGACTAGGCCTAGGAGGGGAACAAGGATCATGATCGTCCAGCGAGCATGCATTTGAACGAACCATCCTTCTCCGCACTAAACTGGAGTTCCCTCATACGGTAGTTCCCAGAGTCGTGGAAAAGTAGGCTTGTGTGGAACTGCAACTACGAGAGGACAAGATCCGGAGTCGCGGCTAAACTAGATGGTGCCGGGAGGGGGATTTGGTCTTTACCAAACATCGGCGGCGCCGTGGAGGTTACATAGGCTGCAACGACCTTTCACCTGGACGGATCGGCAGTCACTTTCTCTGTTGTCTCCCCGCCTCCGGATGCATTGAAACGTCCGCTGGCGTCCGAGACCGTGTGGGCACCGGAGCAGCGTAAGACACCTCCACTGGCGGCAGCGGTCCGTACGTGCGCGCGGGTCTGGTCGATGGAAGGCTTTCGGAGATTAGAGTCCGAAAATCTTGGCCTGAACGCGCACCTGGTCCCACCATGTTGCGAGGATATGATATGGCCGTGCTCCGTAGAGCGACCCCCGAGCGACTGAGCGCGTTCTCCGACGGCGTGTTCGCTGTCCTTATTACAGTGCTGGTTTTAGAACTGCGGCCACCTCAGCTTCCCACCTTTAAGGCGCTCCTGTCGCTCTGGCCCACATGGCTAAGCTATGCAGTAAGCTACCTATTCATCGCCATTGTCTGGACCAATCACCACTATCTCATGCGCTATGCTGCCGAGGTCACCCCTCGTCTGTTGTGGTTTAATTTCGCACATCTGTTTTCCATGTCGCTGCTTCCGCTCTCTACCGCTTGGATGGCCGTAAGCGAATTGGCGCCACAACCGGTTGCCTTCTATGCGGCGGTTTTCTTCTTCGTAAACGCGACTTACATATGTTTGATTTGGGAGCTCATTGATATTCATGAGGTCTCATCGACGGTGCGTGGGATCATGCGCTTCCGATCGATCACGACTTTATGCCTTTTCGGGGTGGCCGCGGTTGTAGCGCTGAAATGTCCACTGGTTGGACTCGGAATTTGTATTTGTTGTCTCATAGTTTATCTGAAGCCCGGTCCACCGGAAGCTGGGAGCAGGTCTCTCAGGGATAAAGCGGACGCCACGCCGACCATCCCTTAACCCGATCGTCAGCAGATGTCCATCTGAGAGAGCAGGCAATCAGGTCGGTGTGCCCCGTGGTAGGTGCTCTGATAGTACGCTATTGACGTATACGCTTGCTACGTAGTATCCTACAGGTGACCGTGCTCCGGCAGTCCGGTCTCATCTTCGAGTGGAACGAAGCCAAGAGCGAGAAGAACCTCGCCGAACGTGGCTTCGACTTCGAGTATGCGTGCAGAATCTTTGGTGGCGACACCATTGAGTGGGACGATACCCGCCGCAACTACGGCGAGCGACGTGTGATCGCGATCGGCGAGGTCGACGAGGAAGTCTTTGTCGTCGTGTATACGCTACGCGAACACGTCCGCCGAATCATCTCGGCGCGACCAGGGTCAAGGAGGGAACGAGATGCCTACCACAAGGCGTTCGCAGACCGAGATCCTTAAGAACCGAGGGCGGATAGACGTTAAGCGGGTTCGCTCAGCGACCAACAAGGACATCGCCAGGTGGATCGCCGAGGACCCTGACACGGCGCCTGAACTGCCGCGGGGGGCGAAACTTCGGTTGATCCATAATCCGCCGTTGCCTAACGTAAGAAGTATCCGAAGGAAGTTGGGTCTGACGCAGGCTGAATTTGCCAGACGCTTCGGTCTATCTCGCAG
>QHZC01000221.1 GCA_003224515.1 Acidobacteriota bacterium | reverse complement strand
TTCAGGTGGCGCAGCTGGTTTAGATTGATTCCATTGTTGGTGGTCGTGGAAGTCGAGCTTGAACTGCTGCTTGTCGTGTTGTTCGGGTTGATCGCGATGCTGGCAGTTTGTCCGGGAAGTATACCCAGATCCCGCAAGCGATCCGTGCGCGCCTCCAGCACTTCGACCTGCACTACCACCTCAGGCTTGGCCTTGTCGATGTCCCGGATCATCTTCTCCGCCAGCAGCAGCTTGTCCGGTGTGTCTCGGACGATGATGGCGTTCTGCGAGTTGAGCTGCTGGATTCGCTTCAGATCCAGTAATTGCCGCAGCCCAGTCACGATTTCGGTCAGATCCTGCGGCTGTACCGTGTTTGAAACGTAAAATGTCTTGACCACTTGTTCTTCGTAGTCCCGGCGCTTTTGTGTCTGATCCGGAATCACGAAAATAATATTTTCCGTCACCGGCTTCACGAAAGCCTTGCTCTCCAACGACACGATTTCTAGCGCCTGCTCCATCGTCACGTTGTTTAATTCCACTGTGATGCGCCGGGCTGGAAAGTCCGGGTCATAAATCACTGTCAGCCCCGCGAGTTTTCCGATCGTGTCGAAGACGATCTTCGCGTCATTGGACATTTTCAGATTAATGGGAGCTCGTGAGAGCGGCTTGATTTCCGGCGGCATCGCTGCCAGGGGCGTCTCGTTTGGTTCAGTCGGCGGCTCAGCCGCTGCATCGGCCGCGCGGTTTTTATCCGCGATCATCTCGACTGTCTTGCGTAACTCCTGGTCCGCGACAGGGCTCGAAGGATCAATCGTCTGCGCCCTTTGGAATTCGCCAGCGGCACCCTGGAGGTCGCCCTGTTTCCGTAGTTCAACACCGTGTTTTACGTGCAATTCACTTGCTTCAAAGCGCGCCCGGTTCAGCTTGATCTTGTAATTTGCGTTGTACGGGTCAGCCTTGGCGGCTTTTTGGTAGAAGACGAACGCGGCGTCGTAATCCTGAAGCGTTTCCGCTTTCTTACCTTGGTTGTAATCGGGTTTGCCCTTAGGACAGCCTGCGCCGAGCAGTCCGAGACCAACCCACAGAAATAGGCTTCCCCAGCGGCGCATGCACTCTCCGAGGCCTCGACACGAAGCCCAAGCAAGCAGTCTAACATTCGCGTTAGAGGCGCGGCAAGGTTGCTTAGGTTGGCCGTCTTGCATGAAATAACACCGGTCTTGTGTCGAGAGTGACAAGATTTGACGCAACAGTTATGATGGAAAGTTGTGGCCAAGCCTGCCAAAAAGACAGAGAAGTCAGCGAAGTCCGGGGAGCAGATCGTCGCACAAAACCGCGCCGCCTCCTATAACTACCATATTCTTGAAAAACATGAGGCCGGCCTGGTCCTTCACGGCACTGAGGTCAAGGCCCTCCGCGAGGGCAAAGCCAACATCCGGGATGCCTACGTCGATTTCAAGGCCAACGGCGCTTGGCTCGTTAACGCGCACATTGCACAGTACTTACCTGGAGGGCCTTGGAATCACGAGCCATTGGGCTCACGAAAGCTCCTTCTTCACAAGAGGGAAATCGAAAAGCTTTCCGGCCGCACCGAGTCCAAGGGTTTGACCGTTATCCCCTTGAAGATCTACTTTCGTAGCGGCATCGCCAAGGTCGAAGTTGCTCTGGCGCAAGGCAAGAAGTCGTGGGACCGCCGCCAGGACGAACGCAACAAAGAAGCTCGCAGGGAAGTGGAACAATCCATGTATCGCAATCGGAGGCGATAACGCACCATGCAGATCACGCTCGTTACCCAGCCGTTCGCGGCAATCGAAACCCATGCCCTAGTTTCGTATGTATTTGAAGAGGCCGACCTTGTTCAGGGCCGCATCGCGGAGATCGATCAGGCTGCCGCAGGCCTGCTGCGCAAGCTCGCAAAAAGTGGCGAATTGACCGGCAAAATGTTGGAGTTTACTTTGGTCCATGCGCCGCTGGGCCTCAAAGCAGCACGCTTGCTCCTCGTCGGAGCAGGGAAGCGCGAGCAATGGAATAGCGTGACGCTTCGTAAAATCGCCGGCGCCGCCCTTCGGTATTTGAAGGCTCGCTCCGTCAAAAATTTCGCTCTCCTCGTCCGAGAGGGCCACGTCACCGAAGAAGCCATCCGAGCCGTCGCCGAAGGCGCGCTCGCCGCCAATTTCGAGACAGACAAATACAAAACCGACAAGAAAAACGACAAGGACATCGAAACTGTCCTCGTTACTGGATTGTCCGACGCCCAACGTGCCGCGGGAGAGAAGGGCCTTTCGAAAGGCCGCATCATTGCCGACGCGCAAAACTTCACCCGTGACCTTGTCAACGAGCCTTCGAACAAGCTCACGCCGCGCATGCTGGCCGAAAAAGCCGAAGCCATGGCTAAGGAAGCCGGCCTCGCCGTGGAAATCCTCGACGAAAAGAAAATCGCCGAACTCAAGATGGGCGCGCTCCTCAGCGTCGCACAGGGCAGCGTCGAACCGCCCCGCGTCATAGTCGTCACCTACACTCCCGCGAATTTGAAGCCCGGCGCACCAGTGATCGGTCTTGTCGGCAAAGCCGTCACCTTCGACACCGGAGGCATCTCCATCAAGCCCGCCGACGGCATGGAAAAAATGAAGTATGACATGGCTGGCGGCGCCACCATGCTTGGCGTCATGCGCGCTCTCGCCGCGCTGAAGCCAAATGTCAAAGTGATCTGCGTCGTCCCTTCCACTGAAAACATGCCCGGGGGCAAGGCCCAAAAGCCCGGCGACATTCAGACCGCCATGTCCGGAAAAACCATCGAAGTCCTCAACACCGACGCGGAAGGCCGCCTCATCCTCGCCGACGGCATCCACTACGCCAAACAACTCGGCGCCACACATCTCGTTGACGCCGCCACCCTGACTGGTGCTATCGTCGTCGCGCTCGCCAACGTCAACGTCGGCGTATTCGGCTCCGACCAGCCCTTCACCGATAAACTTCTCGCCAGTTCGAAAGCCGTCGGCGAAAAAATGTGGCAGATGCCCATCGACGACGACTATCGCGAATTCATCAAGGGAACTGTCGCGGACATTCAGAACATCGGCAGCGGTAAAGGCGGCGGCGCCATCACCGGCGCCATGTTCATCAAGGAATTTACCGGCGACACGCCATGGATTCACCTGGACATCGCCGGTACCGCCTGGAACGACGACGCCAAGCCCTGGCTCGCCAAAGGCCCCAGCGGCGTGGCGCTGCGTACCCTCGTCCACCTCGCGTTGTCGTATTGAGCTTGTTTCCTTGTAGGGACGCAGCATCGCTGCGCCCTTTATCGCCGAGAGAGCTACATTTTTTCCGGTGCCTCAATCCCCAACAATGCCAGCGCACGCACCAGCTGCGCCTCCACCAATTCCGTCAGCCGCACCAGAAATGCACGTTTCTGTTCGTCCGCTTCCGACAGGATGTGGTGCTTGTGATAGAAATTATTAAACGTCTGT
>QHZC01000220.1:557-7082 GCA_003224515.1 Acidobacteriota bacterium | reverse complement strand
GAAGAGCTGGAAGGAGAAGCGCCCATGTCTTACGAACGCTTGCATTTCACTTTCGTCGGAGTCGTCGCGACGCTTGTCGACTCCGTAGTGGTCGCGGAATTTGCCGGCTACTGGCTGCACCGGCTTCTCGACCGCGACAAGTTCCCAGCCCTCAGCCGGGGCCATCTGATCCACCATTTCCTGATCTATGGCCCCCGACAAGGCATGCGCGCCGGGGAGTACCACGACGCGACAGATAGTCGCACTTCGGTCGGCAACGTGGGGATCGAAGGCTTGGCGCCCTCCGCCATGATTCTGTTGTTTTGCTGGGTGGCTATGGCGCTGCTCGGTGTGCCGCGTGTGTACCAGGTGCTGGCGCTTTCTACCCTGCTCGGCTGGCCCATCCTGATGTTCAGCTACCTGCACGACAGGATGCACATCGGAAACTTCTCCGATGACGCGAGTTCCTCTCCTCAGATCATCGACCCTCTGAGCCAGAAGACTCGACGACATTCATCACCGCAGCGTGAACAGCAAAGGCTTCATGGGCACCAACTTCGGCATCGGCTTCTACTTTTTTGACCGAGTCTTCCCGACCATGGCTAAGAGCCATCGCCCGTTCAATTGGGAGGGCTACGAGGCCGCCATCGGGCGCTACGGAATGGAGGAGACGGAGCCTTTAAAATTGCGCTGCGGCGGCAAGGCAAGGTTTCATGAAGGAGCTGGAATCAAAACGGCCTCGCGCAATACTGGAATTGCCGGCACTGCCCGAAACACTGGTTCTTTCGCGAAATGAGCACCCTAGCGAAAAGGAGCGGCCACACGCCAACCCCTCCAGGCCTTCCTGGGACTCTTTTTCATTCTTTGAGAATCGAATTGTGCAACCCTGAAGGATCTGCTACATCCAATGTAGACCAGGCGCCGGGCGCCCCCCCATGGACGAACTTTCAAAACTCGGAGCTTTTTCGCTGCTTGGTGACGCCGACCCAGTTCCCGAGAGTTTGTTAGTCAGCTATCCGGAACAGGCTAAGACATTGATGCTGCTGTATGAGGTGAGCCGCGAGCTGACCTCGATTCTTGATCGCCAAGAGCTTCTTCGCCGCATAGCCGAACGCGTCAAGAAAATTGTGGATTATGACGTCTTCAGCGTCATGCTCTGGAATGAACAGGCGCAACTCCTGGAGAGCGTTTTCGCCATGCGCTCGAAGGATTCGATTGCCGCGCGCCTTCGCCTCCCTCTTCATCACGGCCTCACAGGCACCGCGGCCGGAGAACGCCGCATCCTGCGGATCAACGACGTCACCGAAGATCCGCGCTACATCCGCGGTGAGACCGGGGTGGAAGCGCGCTCCGAACTCGTCGTGCCACTTCTCATGCAGGACCGCCTCGTCGGCGTTCTCGATCTGGAGAGCACGGAGCCGCATGCCTTCACTATGGAACACGAGCGGATACTATCCACTCTGGCCTCGTATGTAGCCATCGCGCTCGAGAATGCACGACTCTATGAAGAAGCCCGCGAGAGTGAACGGAGGCTTCGGGACGATCTCGATACGGCACGGGAAATTCAGCTCCAACTTCTGCCCACCGGTGCGCGGGAAGTGCCAGGTCTCGATCTCGCGGCCGGGTATGTTCCGGCGCGCGAATTGGGCGGAGATTTTTACGATTTTCTGCCCTTCGGACAGGGCCGCCTGGGTTTCATGCTCGGCGATGTTTCCGGCAAGGGGACGGCGGCGGCGCTGTATGGTTCCCTTGCAATCGGCACGGTTCGAGAAATCGTCGTCGATCACGCATGCGAGCCTGCTTGCATGCTGGCTCTTTTGAATCAGCGGCTGCTCGGCGCGCGGCTTGATTCGCGATTCATCGCCATGCTGTTCGCGATTTACGACGCATCGACGCGGAAACTCACACTCGCCAACGCCGGCGGACCGTATCCCCTCCTGGTCCGCAATGGTCAGGTGCGGGCGATTTGCCTGGAGGGCGTGCCGCTCGGCCTCATTCCCGATACCCAATACGACGAAACGACCGTCGAGTTGGCGCCGGGGGACATCGTTCTTTTCGCTTCGGATGGCATCCTGGAATCGGAGAATGCGGCCCTGGAAGAGTTCGGCCCGGAACGTCTGAGGGCTCTTCTTTCCGCCGTTTCTCGGCACGATACGGCTCGCGATATCTCCGAGCAAATCCTAGCTGCAACGGACGGCCACGGCGGGGCGGGCATTGCACCGCACGACGATCGCACTCTAGTGGTGCTACGGGTGACCGACGACACATCCTCTGACTTTTCGAAACTCCCCATTATCTACTGAGAATTTCGACCCGCAGCGACCTAGCTCCATTCGCCTTATTTTCCTACCCATTCAGTGCAGCGGCCGGCTTTGACTCATTTCCGGACAGCAGTCCGGCCACGGCACCGACGTCTGTTTCGTGATGGATTACAACGTGCATGGCGTTGCGTAGAAATTTGTGCTCCGCGGGAATCAGTGCGTTTCGGCTGGGCTCGAAGGGGCGACGCCGGCTTGAAGTAGCTCAGGGTTTATCAACAGCGGGAGCCATTTCTCGCGCACGGCGGCAAACTCCGGCCAGCTTTTCTTGGAAACGGGATCGGAGGGAGGAAGGCCAAGTTTTTCGAAATTCTTGTACTGGCCCTTTTGCAGAATTCGTAAATCGAGGTGCGGCCCTGTGGAAAGGCCGGTGCTGCCAACAAGGCCGATGGTCTTGCCGATTTCCACGTGCTCGCCGTTGCGCACAAACATGCGCGACAGATGCAAATACATCGTCTCGTAACCGTTCCGATGCGTGATCTGCAGGATGTTGCCTTCGCCGCCCTTACGGCCCGCAAATACCACCTTGCCGCTCCCAATCGATTGCACGGGAGTGCCGACGGGAGCGCCGTAGTCCGTACCCATATGCGGGCGATAGGTCTTCAGAATGGGATGAAAGCGCGCCTGCTTAAAATGAGACGTCACCGGCGCTCCGAATTTCAGTGGCGATCGCAGAAACGCCTTCTGCAATGACTTTCCATCGGCTGAATAGTACCCCGGCCGCCCGTCAGGATCGTGGAAGAGCAAGGCTTGGTATTTTTTCCCCGCGTTTTCGTATTCTGCGGTGAGAATCCTTCCATATCCGGCCGTCTGGCCATTGGCATATTTCTTCTTTTCAACAACGATGCGAAACGTGTCGCCCTTGCGCGGGTCGGTATAAAAATCGAGATCGTAGCCGAATATCTGCGCAAGGCGAATGGCCAGTTCCGGGGATTCTCCGGTGTCTTCCACGGCATTAAAAAGGGAATCTTCCACGCGGCCGGTTACCCCAGCGACTTCCAACTTCGAGGGAATTTCCTTGACCTGCGCCGTAAAACCGCCATGTTCCGGGATGATCTTCAACATGCGATCGGAGTCGATTTTGTAATCGATCTCACGCAGCGTTCCCTCCACAGAGCGTCCCACGGTGATGGTGTTACCGGCGCGGATCTGGCGCAGATTGAAAGCGTGCTGGGCGGCGGCGGAGGCGCTGGCTGCTTCTCCGGCGCTCAAGCCAAATTTCTGGAGAGCCGCCGTGAAATTCTCCCCCGCTGGAACTTTCTTTTCCGTCGGCAGGATGACCAGTTCGCGCAGATGATCAGCTTCATCCTTCGCCAGCTTCGACTGGTAATCGAATTCCGCCGTGGTGGCCAGCCGTCGCTGGAATACATATCCGAGAGTTGCGGCTCCAGCGGCGCACAGGAACAGCACTAAGAAAAGGAAACGACGATTCACGATTCCCCCTATGCCACCCGCCGCTGGCGCCCGAATCACGCGAACTTCGCTGACGAGTCCCTGTCGCCACCTCGACAGCGTAATGCCCCCTCACTCTTTGTCGCAAATCGAGCTTGGCGTCAAATGCGATTCGCCTCGCGCGCGCTCAAACCTCCAACTGGTTGCCCCTGCTGAGACCAGCGGCAACGCGCACTCGGCATCCAGATCTGGTCGCTGCTCTATCCATCAAAGCCGCTGGTGCCGCCTCAAAAAAAGAAACGCCGCGGAGATCCTCCGCAGCCCAAAAAAAACCGTACTCGAAAACTCAAGCTGAGTTAGTTGCCGGTGTTGATGGCCACGGCGTGCTCGGAGTCCGCAAAATAATTCTGTTCACGAAGCTTTCGGTAGATTCGGCATGCAACAACGGCGGCGGTAGGACCCTTCACGCTGCGTGTGTTTCCACGCAGGAGAACGGCGAGCGCGATTTTCGCGTGCGCATCGTCGGCGTAGGTTATGAACCAGCCGATTTTCGACGGCGTCGTGTGGTCGTCGCAAGTCCCTGTTTTGCCAAGCGGCATCTCGTCTCCGCCCCGGTCAAAACTCGACCTGCCGGTGCCATACAGGACCGCGGCGAGCATGCCTTCGCGGATCTCCGGGAGAATCGGGCCGATGTTCAATTCGCGCTTTACGCGCGGCGCAAAATTTTCAACTTCTTCCTGACTGTGGGGGTACTGCAAATAATAAAGAGTACCGCCATTCGCGAACGCCGCAGAGAGCGCCGCGAGTTGCAGCGGCGTGACCTGAATCCCTTCGCCAAAACTGGACATCCGCGCGACTCCGCCATAGGCAGGCGGCACGGTCGGGAACGAGCCGGGATGTTCATCAGGCAGATTGTATCCGGCAAGTTCTCCCAGGCCGAGAAGGCGGCCGTACTTGGAAACCGTCTCAAATCCCATGCGCGACCCGAGCTGCTCAAAAAAAACATTGTTGGAGTGCGCCATCGCTTCCGTCAAGTTCATATACTTGCGGCGTCCAACCTTGAGCATGGTATCCCGGGTGATGACATTTTCTTCTAGGGCGGCAAGGGCAATGGTCGGCTTGATCGTGGAGCAAGGAATGTAGCCACCACCAAAGGCGATTTTTTGATTCACAACCGTGAGGATGCGTCCGGTGTTCGGATCTACAGCGACGACCGCGCCATTGTAACGGCCGAGAGCGGAAACCGCGGCTGCGCGAACAATGGGATCATCGTAGGCGCCATCGTCGGTGCTGGAAGAATCCGCAAACGTAGGGACCCCGCGATAGCGCGTGGCGTACTTGCGAGTGCGCCTTACTGGCGTTCCCGCACCTGGCGCCGCGGGCACAGGCAAGGCGAAGACTGCTGACAGCAATATTGCGAGAGTGGCTTTTCCGAACTGCTTCGCCGTTTCCACCTTTTCAGGGTGACCGGTCAATTCACCCTGGCCTGTCCCTAACCCAGAAACCACTGGGGGTCCGAGTTTTACCTTACGCTGCCTCTAGGGTCAACAAACATTCACAAAGACTGTTCGTTGGCGCTACCGGCTGCTTGCCACCGATCAAGGGCTAGAGAGAGAGTTGGGGCATGCTACCGGCCAATCAACGACAACGTTCATTTGACGCAACTTAGCGGCAGCGCCCTTGTTTAGTCTCTCTCCCAAAGAGGAACTATTTCTCTCACGATGAGACATATTTTAGTGATTTCCACCCTCTTGAAGCAATAGCCCGCTAGCACCAGTACGAAGCTATGTGCTTTGTTTTGAACAGCTGACCGTCAGGCTAGGAGCCTGAACCTTCGGCCGGGAAGTCAAACTCTTCCTTCAGGGAGGGGAGGATGCCAAAAGGAATTGCTGGAAACTCTTCTCTTCTGAAAAAACACCTACACAGCGATCGAGTGGGAGAGTTTTACCCCATAGAACGCGCAGCGGTGAAAAAACCGAGGGGCACGTAGCGTGCCCTACCAGGAAATTGAAGCGAGCAGGCCGAACCCTGTCCCGCTAGAACGGCTAGCGTGTGGCGCGGGCCTTGGAGGCGTCCGCGCCCGCACTTGCCGCGGAGGCCTTTGTCGGCGGCTTCTCCGATTGTGCGGGAGCAGCGTGGCCGTTCGGCCCGGCCCCAGCCGCGCTGGAATTGCCCGGCACCGGGATTTCGAGCTTCTTGCGCAGCGCGTTTTCCAGCTTATCGCGAATGTCCTTGTTTTCTTTGAGGAAGATGCGCGCGTTCTCGCGGCCCTGGCCCATGCGCTCGCCTCCGAAACTGATCCACGTACCGCTCTTTTCGAGCACCCCTTTATCCACGCCCAGATCGATCAGGTCGCCTTCGCGCGAGATGCCTTCTCCGTAGACGATGTCAAATTCGGCCTCGCGGAACGGCGCCGCAACTTTGTTCTTCACTACTTTCGCGCGCGTGCGCGAGCCGACAACCTGGTCTCCTTCCTTGATGGCCTGAATGCGCCGGATATCCACGCGCATGGACGCATAGAACTTCAGCGCGCGGCCGCCCGTCGTAGTCTCCGGATTTCCGAACATCACGCCGATCTTCTCGCGAATCTGGTTGATGAAAATCAGGCAGGTGCGCGACTTCGAAACAATGCCGGTGAGCTTGCGCAGCGCTTGCGACATCAGCCGCGCTTGCAAACCCATTTGCGGGTCGCCCATGTCGCCTTCGAGTTCAGCCTTGGGCACGAGCGCGGCGACCGAGTCCACCACGACGATGTCCACGCCGCCGGAGCGGATCAGCGTTTCCGCGATTTCGAGCGCCTGCTCCCCGTTATCCGGCTGCGAGACCAGTAGGTTGT
>QHZC01000220.1:0-404 GCA_003224515.1 Acidobacteriota bacterium | reverse complement strand
TAACGGGCACCAGAACGTCCCGGCTGCCCAAGCGCATGATCGCGCCCTTGCCGTGGTCCTTTTCCATTTGCGATATCGCCGCTGCCAGTAATCTTTCTTTATCGTCTGCCATTTCACACCTCGGTGGAGGAAAGTAGGGAACTTGGCCTGCGGGGCCGATGACATGGGAAAGCGCACCGCCCTTGTCCAGGGACGTAACGAAGTGTGGAATTTACCACTCGATTCATAATCGCGCCATCCCCTTTTTCTATCCTGCTCGCACTTAGAGTTGCCATCCTGAGGGCCGGAGGAGTCCCAACCCCAAATGGCGGCGACCCCGAACTGCCTAATGTCACATCACATCACCGCTCGCAACCGTGCTCCGCGTCGCGGTCTCGGGAGCCGCGTCTCCGCCCTCTGCTCGC